>JAIOPA010000325.1 GCA_021414165.1 Candidatus Eiseniibacteriota bacterium | reverse complement strand
TCCTCGCCCGCCACCCCATCCAGCGTGTGAAGGTCCGCATCTCGAAGCAGAACCTGGGCTGGACCACCGGTGGCCGAGCGGTCATCGAGGTGGTGAGGGAGCGTAGCGCGTGAGAGCGTTCATCGGACTGGGCTCGAACCTCGGCGATCGCGAGGCCAGCGTGCGGCAGGCGCTGGAGCAGTTGGCGCGCACGCCGCAGACCACCGTGGTGCGGGCGTCTTCTTTGTACGACACCGAGCCCGTGGGCGTGGCCGACCAGCCGAACTTCTTGAACGCCGTCGCGCACCTCGAGACCGACCTGTCGCCGCAGCAGTTGCTGTGGAACCTCATGCTCATCGAGCGCCGGCTGGGCCGCGTGCGTACGCAGCGCTGGGGCCCGCGCACGATCGACCTCGACCTGCTGCTCTACGACGATCTGGTGATCGACGAGGACGGCCTGCAGGTGCCGCACCCCGAGCTGGCCAAGCGCTCGTTCGTGCTGGTGCCGCTGGTCGAGCTGGAGCCTTTGCTCATCCACCCGGTCACGGGCGAGACCATGCTGTCGCTGCTGCAGCGTCTGGGCGCGCGGCCTCTCGTCAAGCACGGCACACGGCTCTGGAACTGATCACGCGCGCATGACGACGGCGTCCATGGACGGACGGGAACGCGGAGTACACGCGTGAGCTTGGGCGAGAACCGCTACCTCGTGATCGAGGGCGTGATCGGCGCGGGCAAGACGAGCCTGTCGCGCATGCTCACCGAGCGCCTGTCGGCGCAGCTGGTACTGGAGGAGGTCGAGGAGAATCCGTTCCTCAAGGACTTCTACAAGGACCGCACGCGCTGGGCGTTCCAGACCCAGATGCACTTCCTGTTCAGCCGCTACCAGCAGCAGCGCGGGTTGAAGCAGACCGATCTGTTCAGCGACAAGCTGGTCTCGGACTACCTGTTCCAGAAGGACCGCATCTTCGCGAGCCTCAATCTCGCCGACCAGGAGATGGCGCTCTACGAGCGGCTCGTGGGCTGGCTCGAGCTCGACGTGGTCAAGCCGGACGTGGTCGTGTACCTGCAGGCCAGCACCGAGACGCTCATGGAGCGCATCACCAAGCGCAACCGGTCGTTCGAGCGTGACATGGAGAAGGGCTACATCGAAAAGCTGAACGAGGCCTACAACCACTACTTCTTCCATTACCACGACACGCCGCTCTTGGTCGTGAACACGAACCGCATCGACTTCGTGAATCAGCCGGACGACTTCGAGGACCTCTTGAAGCGCATCCTGTCGCACCGTCAGGGGACGCTGTACTACACGCCCCTCGAGAAAGGCGGACCGGTATGAGTGGCTTGCCACAGTCGGGCACCAGCGCCAAGCGGCCCAAGATCACCGCACCCGCGGTGGTGGCCCTGAAGCGCAAGGGCGAGCCGATCACGGTGGTCACGGCCTACGATTACCCGACCGCGCGGCTGGCCGATGAGGCCGGCGTCGAGATCCTGCTGGTCGGCGACTCGGTGGGCACCGTGGTGCTGGGCTACGACAGCACGCTGCCGGTGACCATGGCCGACATGCTGCACCACACCAAGGCGGTCTCGCGTGCGCGCACCTCGGCGCTGGTGGTGGGCGACATGCCGTTCATGAGCTATCAGGCGAGCGTCGAGCAGGCGGTCATGAACGCCGGCCGGCTGGTGCAGGAGGGCGGCGCCGACGCGGTGAAGCTCGAGGGTGGCGCGCGCGTGCGCGATGCCGCCAAGCGCATCGTCGAGGCCGGCATCCCGGTCATGGGGCACCTGGGGCTCACGCCGCAGAGCGTGCTGGCGTTTGGCGGCTACAAGGTGCAGGCGCGCGGCGAGGCCGATCAGGAACAGTTGTTGGCCGACGCCAAGGCGTTGGAAGCCGCCGGCTGCTTCGCGCTGGTGCTCGAGGGCATCCCGGCCAAGCTGGGTGCGCATGTGTCGCGCGAGCTGCAGATCCCCACCATCGGCATCGGTGCGGGCGTGCAGTGCGACGGCCAGGTGCTGGTGACGCACGACCTGCTGGGGCTCTTCTACGGCCACCAGCCCAAGTTCGTGCGGCGCTACGCCGAGCTGGGCGATGCCACGCGCGATGCGTTCACGCGCTACGTGGCCGATGTGAAGGCGCGCCGATTCCCGTCGGACGCGGAGAGCTACTAGGTGGCGGCCAAGCGTAAGCCCGCGCGCAAGCCGCTGCCGCGCGTGCGCTCGGTGGCCCAGCTACGCAGCGCCATCGCCAAGCTGCGTGCGCGTGGTGAGCGCATCGCGTTCGTGCCCACTATGGGCGCGCTGCACGACGGGCACCTGTCGCTCGTGCGGCTCGCGCGCAAGAGCGCCGAGCGCGTGGTGGCGAGCATCTTCGTGAACCCGCTGCAGTTCGGCCCCAATGAGGACTTCACGCGCTACCCGCGCCCGGCCGCGCGCGACCGCGCCATGCTGGCGAGCGAGGGTGTCGACCTGTTGTGGGAGCCGGAGGTAAAAGACATCTACCCGCCGGGCGACCTCACGCGTGTGAACGTGGAGGGCTTGTCAAACGTGCTCGAGGGGGCCTCGCGCCCGGGGCACTACACCGGCGTGTGCACCGTGGTCGCGCGGCTCCTGAATGCCGTGCAGCCCGATCACTTGTGGCTCGGGCAGAAAGATGCGCAGCAGGCCTTGATCCTCGAGCGCATGGCGGCTGATCTACTCATGCCCGTGCGCATCTTTCGCGGTCCCACGGTGCGTGAAGAAGACGGCCTCGCGCGCTCGAGCCGCAACGCCTACCTGTCGCACGCCGAACGCCAGCAGGCGGTGGCGCTGTCGCAGGGACTGGCGGCTGCTTGGATATTGCTTAAAGAAGGCGAGCGCAGTGCCGCACGACTCGCTGCCGCCATCCGCCGCGAGTGGGACGGATACCCGCTCGTGCGCGAGGACTACATCGCCATCGTCGACCCGGTCACGCTGGCGCCGCTCAAGACCGTTCGCGCCGAGGCCCTGGTGGCCGTGGCTGCGCATGTCGGACCGGCGCGGCTGATCGACAACTTCCCATGGAGGGGCCGTTGAGCTACTCGCACCAGGATACCGCCGCGGTCGTGCTGGCCGCCGGCATGGGCAAGCGCATGAACAGCGATCTCGCCAAGGTGCTGCACGTCATGGCGGGCAAGCCGCTGTTGGGCCATGTGCTCGACACGCTCGATGAGCTGGGCGTGAAGCGCACCGTGGTCGTGATCGGGCATCAGCGCGAGAAGGTGCAGGCCACGTTCGCGGGCCGCGCCGGACTCGAGTGGGCCGTGCAGGCCGAGCAGCGCGGCACCGGCCACGCCTGCATGATGGCCGAGCCCGCGCTGGGCGAGTTCAAGGGCACCGTGCTGGTAGTGTGCGGCGACACGCCGCTGTTGTCGGCCGCCACGCTGCATGCGTTGCTCGAGCGCCACGCTCAGTCGCGCGCGCAAGTCACCGTGCTCTCCATGCGGCTCGAGGACCCCAAGGGTTACGGCCGCGTGGTGCGCACGAGCGACGGCGAAGGCATTGCGTGCATCGTCGAGCACAAGGACGCCACGCCGGAGCAGCTCAAGATCGACGAGGTCAATAGCGGCATCTACGCGTTCGATCACGCCGCGCTCTCGGGCATCCTGTCGAGCCTCACCGC
>JAIOPA010000217.1 GCA_021414165.1 Candidatus Eiseniibacteriota bacterium | reverse complement strand
CCGGGTTCGGTGATCGTGACCAATGACGCCATCAAGTTCCCCGATGTGCCGGCGGACCGCACCGTGTACCGCGTGCCGTACGCCAAGCTCATCGAGGGCATCACGACCGACGTGAGGCTGCGCCGGCTCGTGGTGAACATGATCTACGTGGGCGTGCTCGCCGAACTGCTCGGCATCGAGTCCGCCGAGGTCGATCGTGCGCTCACCGCGCAGCTCGGCAAGAAGCCCAAGGCGCTGGCGCTCAATCAGGCCGCGGTCGCCGCGGGCCATGCGTATGCGCGCGAGCACTTCACCGACAAGCCCATCTATAAGGTCGAGCGGCTCAACAAGACCGCGGGCAAGATCCTCATCGACGGCAACACCGCCGCGGCCATGGGTGCCATGTTTGGCGGTGTCACGGTCGTGAGCTGGTATCCGATCACGCCGTCGAGCTCGCTCATTGAATCGCTCATCGGCTTCCTGGAGAAGCACCGCAAGGACGCCACCACGGGCAAGGGCACGTTCGCGGTGGTGCAGGCCGAGGACGAGATCGCGGCCCTCGGCATGGCGCTGGGCGCCGGCTGGGCGGGCGCGCGCGCCATGACCAGCACGTCGGGCCCGGGCATCTCGCTCATGGCGGAGTTCGCGGGCTACGGCTACTTCACCGAGATCCCCGCGGTCGTGTGGGACGTGCAGCGCGTGGGCCCCAGCACGGGTCTGCCGACGCGCACCGCACAGGCCGACCTGTCGTTCGCGTATGGCCTCTCGCACGGCGACACGCAGTTCCCGGTGCTGCTGCCGGGCTCGGTCGCCGAATGCTTCGAGTTCGGCCACCTGGCGTTCGATCTGGCCGAGCGGCTGCAGACGCCGCTGTTCGTGCTGAGCGATCTCGATCTGGGCATGAACAACTGGATGAGCGACACGTTCACGTATCCTGAGAAGACGTGGGACCGCGGCAAGGTGCTGGACGACGAGGCGCTGGCCAAGGTCGCCAAGTTCGAGCGCTACCGTGACGTGGACGGCGACGGTATCCCGTATCGCACGCTGCCGGGCGTGAAGGACTGGAAGGGCACGTACTTCACGCGTGGCTCGGGTCACGACGAGGCCGCGCGCTACACCGAGGATCCGGCGGCCTATGTGCGGCTCATGGATCGTCTGCGCAAGAAGATGGACACCGCGCGCACGCTGCTGCCGGCTCCCGAGGTGTTCAAGGCCGATGGCGCCGAGGTGGGCTTGATCGCGTTCGGTTCGTCGCACTGGGCGTTGGTCGAAGCCCAGGCGCAGTTGGCGGCCGCGGGCGTGAAGTCCGACTACATGCGGGTGCGCGCGTTGCCGCTGCACCCCAACGTGGCCGAGTTCGTGAAGAAGTACGACCGCGTGTACGTGGTCGAGCAGAACCGCGACGGCCAGTTGGCCGAGCGCATCCGCACCGAGTCGCCCGAGCGCGCCATGCGCATCAAGTCGGTGCTGCACTACGACGGCATGCCGCTCGACGCCAAGTCGGTCACCGATGGTGTGCTGGCGCACGAGGGTGCTGCGCCCAAGAGTGCTGCCCAAGGAGCCTCCCGATGAGCACCGCCACTCCTCCCGCGGGCCAGCCGACCAACCGTGTCGGCCTGTTGAAGGCCGACTACGACGGCAGCAAGACCACGCTGTGCCCGGGTTGCGGCCACAACGCGATCACCGGCGGCATCATCCAGGCCGCGTGGGAAGCCGGCCTCGAGCCGCATCGCGTGGCCAAGCTGTCGGGCATCGGTTGCTCCAGCAAGACGCCCGCCTACTTCCTGGGCCATTCGCATGGCTTCAACGCGGTGCACGGCCGAATGCCGAGCGTGGCGACGGGCGTGCACATGGCGAACCGCGGCCTCACGCTGATCGCGGTCTCCGGCGACGGTGACACGGCGAGCATCGGGCTCGGCCAGTTCTGCCATCTCG
>JAIOPA010000216.1 GCA_021414165.1 Candidatus Eiseniibacteriota bacterium | reverse complement strand
CACGCCGACGGCCTGCTGGTGACCGGCCCGATGTCCCGCCATCTGGCCGAGGCATTCGTGCTGACCGACCAAGCCACGCCGCGCCCGCGATTGCTCATCGCGGTCGGCGATTGCGCATGCGACGGTGGCTTCTGCGCCAGCTCGTTCGCGGTGGCCGGTGGCGTGAGCGCACTGCTGCCGGTCGACGTGCGCATCCCCGGCTGTCCGCCCAAGCCGGCCATGATCCTCGAGGCGCTGTTGAGCGCGTTGGGCCGCGTGGCCGTGCAGGGCGCGGCCCAGAAGTAGCGCGGCCTCAGCCCTTCCGCGCCGCCAGATCGCGCTCGCGCTGCTCACGACGGGCCGCACCGCGGCCCTTCACGTAGCCCATCTGGTACACGAGCATCAGCGCGATCGCGTGCACGACCCACCAACCGAACTTCAAGAACTCCAGACCTTCGGGCAGCGCCATCGGTGCATCCTCCGGAAGCGGCGAAGCGGTTACTTCGCCCCCAACTCGCGCAGGAAGTCCCGATCGGCCTCGAGCACCTGCGCCACATCGATGTCGGCCGGCACCTGCCAGCGCGCATCGTT
Source organism: Candidatus Eiseniibacteriota bacterium (assembly GCA_021414165.1). Taxonomy (GTDB): domain Bacteria; phylum Eisenbacteria; class RBG-16-71-46; order RBG-16-71-46; family RBG-16-71-46; genus JAIOPA01. Next base: position 5,927 of record JAIOPA010000216.1, on the reverse strand, counting down.
GACCTCGTCACTCAACGTGAACTCATACGAATCCAGCGTGCAGCGCACAAAGGTGAGCTCGACGCGCGTGCCGTGCGGGTAGTCGTGCGCCACGCGCTTGACCACCTCGAACGGCGTCGCGATGACGCCCAGTTCCTCGCGCACCTCGCGCACGATCGCCTGCTCGGCCGTCTCGTCGCCCTCGAGCTTGCCTCCGGGGAACTCCCACTGCAGCCCCAGTGCCCCGCCCTCGGCGCGCTGCGTCATGAGCAGGCGCGGGCCATCCCACACCACCGCCGCCGCCACCCGGATACGCCGCACTCTAGACACGCGCCCCCGAGAATGACTCCGCCACCGCGGCCTCGAACTTGACCAGGTAGCGCCGGTCGCCCGCCGCCTGTGCCGCGATCGCCTCGCGCGCCAGTTGGCAGAGAAGGTGCGCCTGGTCGTTGGTGGGCGCCTGCCGGCGCAGCACGCGCGGCATGCGCAGGTAGTTGGGCGATGCATCGATCAAGAGCGGCGTGCGCGCCAGCGCCCACAGGTCGCACTGCCGCTCGCCGCGCGGTACCAGGTTGCGCGCCTGCAGCAGGTGCGTGAACTCGTGCGCGATCGTGAACAGCTGCAGCCGCCGCGGCCGCACCCACACGCCGGGCCGCTCGGGGTCCAACGAACCCCAACCCAGCACGCCGCGCTTCTGCGCGAGCCCCACCCGGATCTCGAGTCCATCGAGCTCGGGGTAGAACTTACGCGCGAACTCCAGATATTCCATGATGCGCGCCTGATGCGCCGACGCCACCACGAGCCGCGACAGCTTCCAGCGCGGCTTGACCGGCCCCAGATCGAACGCCAGCTGCTCGAGCGGCGCACGCGTGCGCTTGCGGCCACGCACGGGCGTGCTGGGCAGCCGGTGCGGCAGCGCGTCCTCGGCCACCGCGAGCGCACGGCGCTTGGCCCGCGCGGGCTTGGGGCGGCTCCCCAGCGAGAGTTCGCGGCGCGCACGCTCGAGCTTCTTCTGCGTGAGCGCACGCCACAACCGCTGGAGCAGGGTCAGGGTGGGCATGACGGCAGTTTCGCGTGAGTGTGGCTTGGGGTCAATGCGGGGAGACTGCGCGCGGTGCGCGTGCTCATGTCATGCGAATGTCCCAGACTGTCGCTAGCGACAGTGGCTGCGCCCCTGTCGCCTCGCTTCCCTTCGCGCCCCCGAACGGGCATACTTCCCGGCCTCATGACCACTCCCGCCCCGCAAGTCAGTGCTGTCGTGCCGGCCTATAACGAGGTCGAGAACGTGCCCGTGCTCGTGGCCGAGTTGCGCACCGCGCTCGATGCGACCGGGCGTACGTGGGAGCTGCTGCTGATCGATGACGGCAGCAAGGACGGCACCGGCGAGGCCATGGACGCCGAAGGCGCGAAAGACCCGCGTGTGCGCGTGCTGCGGCTCGTGAAGAACGCGGGCCAGTCGGCGGCGCTCGCCGCCGGGTTGGTGCGCGCGCGTGGCGACGTGGTCGTGACGCTCGATGCCGATCTGCAGAACGATCCGGCCGATATCCCAAGACTTCTCGCTGCGCTCGAAGATGCTGATGTCGTGTCGGGCATCCGTGCGCAACGGAACGACTCGTGGATCCGGCTGGTGTCGAGCCGCGTCGCCAACGCCACGCGGCGTGCGGCACTGGGTGACTCGATCACCGATATCGGCTGCTCCCTGAAGGCCTATCGAAGAGAAGTGTTGGCCGACCTGCCCATGTTCGTGGGCGTGCATCGGTTCCTGCCCGCCATGTGCTCGTTCCGCGGCGCGCGCGTGATCGAGATGCCCGTGAACCACCGGGCGCGCACGCTGGGCGTGAGCAAGTACGGCATGGGCAACCGGCTGTGGGCCGGCATCCACGACCTGATCGGCGTGTCGTGGTTGAAGCACCGGCTCGTGCGCTACAAGGTGCGCGGCGAGTAGACGCTCCGCACGGCGAGCAGTCCCGCCGTGCCCCGCACGTGTGTCACATTTGACGCGGACCGCACGTTCCAAACCTTGCGCCGCCGCAGGCCGCCGCCTAGTGTCCTGCCTGCTTCCCTTCTTCATCAGGTCAAGGAGGACCTAAACGTGCGACGACTCATCCCGACCTTCCGCACCATTGCGCTTGCCGCAGCCGTGTGCGCCCTTGCCCTGGCTGCGCCCGCGCGCGCCGGTGGCGGGCTCTCCGGCATCGATGCCATGACGGCGACCGTGTTCCAGGAGGGCCAGAGCTCGTTCTCCGGTCTGGGCCTGCGGTTCCGCGTGCAGAGCAACCAGCTGATCGAGAACATCGAGTTCCTGCCGTCGGTGGAGTACTGGCGCAACAGCACCACGCTGTCCACGTTCGCGCTGCACGCGGTGCGCCGCGATGCCACGCTGGGCGGCGACGCGCGCTACCTGTTCCCGGGCGAGGTGTGGCGGCCGTATGTGGGCGCCGGCGTCGCGGTGCACTTCCTGTCGAGCGAGGTCGAGTTCGGCGCCAATCGCTCGCATGACTCGCTCACCAAGGGCGGCCTCACGCTGCTCGGTGGTGTGGCGTTCGGCAGCAAGGCGCGGCTCGGCAACTTCGTCGAGGTGAAGGGCCACTTCGTGCCCGGCTATCGCCAGCTCAAGCTGAACATGGGCCTCAGCTGGAACCGCGGCGCGGCGAGCGCGCCTGCAGCCGACGAGACCCCGGTGCCGCCCAAGCAGAACTAGCGGCCTTCGCAAAACGAAGAAGCGGCGCCACTCGCAAGGGTGGCGCCGCTTCTTGTCTGGGTCAGATGCCTCGCGTCACGGGCAGGGTTCTGCCACGAACTCGACGCCGGTGCGCCCGCGCTGACAACGCTGCGCCACTCGATGCTCAACGGGCCGCCAGCCCTCACCCGCGCGCACGAGCCGAACTTGATGCCACTCTGCGCCAACCGAGTCATCCATGAGATCGCTCAGCACCACGGTCACCACGCGCGTGCGCGGCGCCTCGTTGCCGTCGTGATCGACCGCGGCGCGCAACACGCTGCGCTCGCCACTCGTGTCGGGCCACAGCTTCGCGACGCGCAGCGCCACGGTGAGCGGATCACGCGCCCAGAGTTCGCCTGCGGCGAGCGCCACCTCTACCGCCAGCGAGTCCTCGCTCACCGGCACGAGCCGCGACGACTTCACCTTCACGTCCGTCGACGGCGGGGCCAACTTGCCCGGCGGCGCGGCCCATACGTTCGAGGCCAGCGCGAACAACCCCACGAGCACGACCGACTTCACGAGGCGCGACATAGGTCCTCCCTGTGCCGCGCATGACGCGTGTGCGACCGCGCCCAGCCGGGCACGGCCGCGCGTCCGTCGCGGCTCAGTAAGAGTAACCGAGGAGCCCCGGGTCCGGCATCATGTCGGGATTCCACGCGTCCGGCATGATCTCCACCTCGCAGGGCTGCGGCACGGCGCTCTCGGTGGCGTTCTTCACGTCGGCCATCATCTGCGGCGCGTACGGGCAGAACGGCGTGGTGAGCATCATGCGCACGAGCGTCTTGCCGTCGAGAAAATGGATCTCGCGGATGAGCCCCAGGTCGATCACGGACAGCCCCAACTCGGGGTCCATGACCGTCTCCAGCACCGAACGCACGGCCATCTCCTGCGCGGTCGGCATGCTCGAGAACGTGGGCGGGCCCACCGGCTTCTCGGGCGCGGGTGCCGCGGCACTGGCCTCGGCGGAGCCGGGCGTGCCCGTGGCGGGCTTGGGATCGGCGGGCATCTCGGGCAGCGGAGCGCCCGTGTGCGGGTTCACCGGACCGTTGTCGTTGCTCATGACCACTCCACCTGCACCTCGTCGCCGACCACCCGCACGGGGTAGGTCGCCACGGGTGCCACTGCGGGGAAGCTCAATGCCGCCCCGGTCTTCACATCGAACGTCGCGCCATGGCGCGGGCATTCGAGCACGCAACCCTTGAGCTGGCCCTCGGCCACCGGGCCGCCGTCGTGCGTGCACACGTCGTCGATCGCATACCAGCCATCGTCCAGATGGAACACCGCGACCGGCATGTCCTCCAGACGCACCACCTTGGAACTACCCAACGGGATCTCGCCCGCACGCGCCACCGTCGTCCATGTCGCCTTCATGCGAGCTCGTCCTCCTCGTCGTCGGTCCAGTTGGCCACGCCATACGCCGCGGCCTTCACGGTCTTCAAAGCCAGCATCGCGCACTTGCTGCGCACCGGGCCCAGGTCGTCCACGCCCAGCAGGTCCAGCACATCCTGACGCGACATGGCTTTGACCTCATCGATCGGCTTGCCCTCGATGGCCTCGCACACCATGGACGCGGCGGCCTGGCTGATGGAGCAGCCCGTGCCGCTGAACCGCACCTGCGCGACCTTGCCATCGATGAACTTGAAATCCATGACCAGCTTATCGCCACACAGCGGGTTGGCGTCCTCGACGCGCGCATCGGCATCGTCCAGCGTGCCGTGGCAGCGCGGATGCTTGTAGTGGTCGAGGATGTGGTCGCGGAACAGGTCCATTGGAACTTTCTCTAGAAGCCCCTCGTGCCTGCGGCACGAGTTAACGCGCGAACAGCTTCTGCGCCCGCTGCAGGCCCTCGGCGAGGGCATCGACATCGGAGCGCAGCGAATAGCAGTGGAACGAGGCGCGCGCGCTGGCCGGGATGCCGAGCTTCTCGTGCAGCGGCTGCGCGCAATGGTGGCCCGCGCGCACGCAGATGCCGTCGCGGTCGAGCACCATGGCCACATCATGAGGATGCACGCCTTCCACCGTGAACGCCACCACACCGCCGCGACGCTCGGCCGGCGGGCCCAGCAGGGTGATGCCCGGGATCTCGCTCAGGCGCGCCATGGCGTAGGCCGACAATTCGCGATCGTGCGCGATGACGTTATCCATGCCCAGACTCTCGAGGTACTGGACGGCCGCGCCCAATCCCACCGCCTCGGCGATGTTCATGGTGCCGGCCTCGAACTTCCACGGCAGCTCGTTCCACGTGGAGTGCGTGAGCGTGACCGTGCGGATCATCTCGCCGCCGCCCAGGAATGGCGGCATGGCCTCGAGCAGCGTACGGCGTCCCCACAACATGCCCATCCCGGTCGGACCGAGCATCTTGTGCGCCGTGCACGCCATGAAGTCCACGCCCAGCGCCTGCACGTCGAGCTTCATGTGCGCGGCACTCTGCGAGGCATCCAGCACAACGGTGGCGCCATGCTCCTTGGCCACGCGCGTGATCTCGGCGGCGGGGTTCACGGTGCCGAGCACGTTCGACACGTGCACGAACGACACCAACTTCACCTTGCCGTCGGCGAACAGCGCCGGGAGTGCGTCCAGATCCAGCTCGCCGCTGCCGGTGAGCGGGATGAAGCGCAGCTCCAGCTGCTTCTCGGCCGCCAGCATGTGCCACGGCACCAGATTGGAGTGGTGCTCCATCGGCGTGAGCAGCACGGCATCGCCGCTCTTGAGCGCCCAGCCACCGTAAGCACGCGCCACCAGGTTCAACGCCTCGGTGGAGTTGCGCGTGAAGATCACCTCGCGCGGGCTCGCCGCGTTGATGAACCTGGCGAACCGCCGGCGGGCGTCTTCGTACAACGCCGTCGCCTCTTCGGCGATGCCGTACACGCCGCGATGGATGTTCGCGTTGCACGTGCGGTAGTAGCGGTCCATTGCATCCAGGACCATCTGCGGCTTCTGCGAGGTAGCCGCGCTGTCCAAGTAGATGAGCGGCTTCTCGCGCGGCGTATCGAAGATGGGGAACTGCGCGCGCACCACAGCAGGATCGAAGCCCGCCGTGGAAACGCCGATGGGCGCGCCGGACGTGCCGGACGCGCCCACGGGATGCAGCAGACGAACGTTCATCAACCGATCTTGCGCTCGATCTCGCCGCGCAGACGCTCGCGCACGCTTTCGAGCGGGATGCGCTCGATGACGGGCTCGAAGAACGCCTCCACGATGAGTCGCTGCGCCTCGACGGGCGGCA
>JAIOPA010000215.1 GCA_021414165.1 Candidatus Eiseniibacteriota bacterium | reverse complement strand
GGCACGCGGGTAGCACGCGCCACCGGTGATCGCGCAGCCGTCGGCGTGCGTGTACGGGTAGCGCGGCAGCCTGGCGCCCGTACCGGCGCGCGGACCCTCGGCGAACGGCCAGCCCAGGTCGTCACCGGCGCGCACATCGTTCACCTCTTCATAGGCGCTGCCGCCCACATCGTTCACGAACACGCGCTTCGTCCCCGGCACGAAGTCGAACGCGAACGCGTTGCGGAAGCCGCGCGCCCAGATGGCCGAATGACGGCGGCGCGTGAGCGTGGGGAACGGATTGTCGCGCGGGATCCGGCCATCGCGGTCGATACGCAGCAGCTTGCCGGCGGTGGAGCCGAGCGCATGCGACAGGTTCTCGTCGCCGCACTCGCCCGACGACGCGTAGAGCATGCCGTCCGGGCCAAAGCGCAGCGCGCCACCCACGTGCTGGTGCGCGGCGTGCGTGTCGAACTCGTACACGATGGTGCCCTCGCCCGCTGCCGTGTCACCGTTGGCCGTGTACCACGCGATCACGTTGTGTCGCGTGGGCGTGAGTGCTGTGTAGAGCACGTACACGCGCTTCGTGCGCGCGAACTGCGGGTCCACCGCCACGCCGAGCAGGCCCTCTTCCTCGACCGCATGTGTGGGCACCGTCACGAACGGCCGCGCCAGCAATCGCCTATCGCGCACCACGCGCAGCCGGCCTGCCTGCTCGCACACGAACACGCGGCCGGGCCCCGCGAACGCCATGCGCACCGGGCTGTCGAGCGAGTCGGCCACCACCTGCTCGGTGAAGCCCGCGCGGATCGCGGCGGGCGCGGGTAGCGCGGCGAACGCGAGCAGCAGGCTCGCGGCGGCAATGGCATGGCGGAGTCGGTCGCGCATGGTACGCAGGCTACCACCGGGCGTGGGCCGGGCGCCGCCATGCCGGAATCGCGCGCCTGCATTACAGTGTGCGCGACATGAGCCAGCCCGACTTCAGATTGCCCGACCTGCGTTTCGTGCCCACCGAGGCCGTGTTCCCGCACGAGTACCACGACCTGCAGCGCACCATGCCGCTCGTGGAGCGCCTGCGCGAGAGCGGCACGCTCAAGAACCCGCCCATCGTGACGCAGGGGGGCGACGGCATGCGTGTGGAGCCCCGCTTCGTGGTGTTGGACGGCGCCAACCGCAGCACCGCCGCACGTGCGGCGGGTTGGCCGCACATCCTGGTGCAGTGCGTGCGCTACGAGTCACCCACGGTGGAGCTGCACACGTGGTTCCATGCGCTCACCGCCGATGCGCGCGAAACGCTCGAGCAGGGCATGGCGGGCATCAAGGGGCTCGACTTCGGGCGTCAGGACCGGCTGCACGCGCGCGCCATGCTGGCGCGGCGCGAAGCGCTGGCCTGCGTGGTACTGAACGAAGGCGACGTGATCGTGGTGCGTGGCGGCCGCACGCTGCACGAGCGCAACGAGCTGTTGAACGCCTTGGTGCACCTGTATCAGGACCGCGTGCCCTACACGCGCGTGACCAGCGACTCGCTGTCGGCCGCGCGCAAGGAGCACCCCGAGGTGCAGGCGCTGGTCATCTTCCCGCGCTTCGACCCCGCCGAGGTGATCGACCTGGCCAGCGCCGGTGAGTTCCTGCCCGCGGGCATCACACGCCATCTCATCCGTTGGCGCGCGCTGCGTGTGAACATCCCGATCGCGCTGTGCGAAGACACCACGATGTCGCTCGATCAGAAGAACGAGTGGCTCGCGCGCTGGACGCAGGACCGGCTCACGAAGCGCGAGGTGCGCTTCTACGAAGAGCCCACGGTGCTCTACGACGAGTAGC
>JAIOPA010000214.1 GCA_021414165.1 Candidatus Eiseniibacteriota bacterium | reverse complement strand
GATACGTCGGTCGAGCGTGGTGGTGTGGTGCGGGTGGGGGATGCGGTGACGCTGGGCTGACGCCCCCCGGGGGGTGCGGACCCGTGCGTTTCGATCGCAAGCAGTCACGAATTTCGATGGACCGCCACTGCCGCAGTCCGGGTATGCTGTATGCGGGGGATTCGCATGTCCGGATATTCCATGGCAGCGTCCAGACTCAAGGCAGCCGCACGCGCGTGCGCATGTATTGCCGCGCTGGCCCTGGCCGCACTTGCGTCGCCGGCCGACGCGTCGACCGAGTTCAATCGTTGCGAACCGATCGCCATCAAGGCGCCGCAAGTGCGGCTGCATGCGCCCTCCGCGGACAGCAGCGATGCATTCGCCCCTGCCCCACGGCCGCGCGCCACCTCGATTATCGCACCACGTGACGGCCCGGGCACCACGGCCCCCGATGCGAGCTGGCGCCGCATCGAACGCCGTTCGTTCGGCTCCACGACGTCGAACCTCATGGTCGATCCTCCGCGGGATCGGCTCGTGCTCTTTGGCGCCTATGACTACGATCGCGGGATCAATCATCTCTGGACCCGGCCACTGGCGAATGACCACGCGGTCTGGTCACGGCTCGATGTCAGCGGACCCCATCCCGGCTTCTATCGAGCGGCCACCTCGGTCTACGACTCCGAGCGCGAACGGTTGGTGGTCCTCGGCGGCTCACCCGGCGACGGGGTGTGGGCGATCTCGCTAGCGAATGCGAGTGGTTGGACCCAGTTGGCGAAGCCGGAGAACGGTCCCGGTCGGGATATGAACGGCACGGTGGCGATCTACGACCCGCACGGGGATCGGATCATCGTCCTGCTCGCGCAGAACTCGGTGACGAGTGAAGTTTGGAGCTTCGCGCTCGCGGGCGACGCCGGCTGGACGCGCCTCGAGCTCTCGGGACCGATCCCGCCACCGCGCGACAACTACCACGCGGTCTACGACGCGGCGCGACGTCGCATGGTCGTGTTCTCTGGGCAGTGCCCGTTCGCCGACCTCTGGGCGCTCTCGCTCACCGGGCCGCCCGCGTGGGAGCGTCTCGAGCTCACCGGCGACGCGCCACCCGCGATGTTCCAAGGAGCATCGGCGTTCGACTCCGCGCACGACCGGATGGTGGTCTCTAACGGGATCCGGCTGGACTCCTTGGGATCTGCGACCGATGAGACCTGGGTGATTCAGTTCGGCGGCGTGCCGACCGCGAGGCGGATCCTGCCTGCGACGCGTCCGCTCGGGCGCAACGGCCCTTGCATGACCTATGACGAGAAGCGCGACCGATTCATCATGACGGGCGGCGGTATCGGGGACACGTGGTCGCTCTCGCTGGCGGGTGACACCACGTGGACGCAGCTCGAGGCCGAGCAACCCGACTGGAACGTCGGCTTCAGCGCCGGCCTGCTTCACGATGCGCGGCGCGGCCGAATGGCCCTGTATGGCGGACGCAGTCGCCTCTACTGGGGAGGCTCGCTCTACACGCTGGAATCCAACACACTCATGGGTTTCACGACCGACCCATTCGCACATTGGACCACGCTCTCGAGCGGCGCGGCACCGCCGCTTGCCGACATGTCGTTCATCGCGGACCCGGGCGCCGACCGGCTCCTCCTGCTCTTCGGACGCTCGCTCATGAACCAGACGTGGGGCGCGGCGTGGATCGACGACCTTGCGGGCACGCAAGGCTGGGAGTCGCTCGCCACCACGAGTGCGATGCCACCCTCGCGCACCATGCAGGCGGCAGCAGCCGACCCGACGCACCGCCGCATCGTCGTGTTCGGCGGGCGAGCACCGTCCGGCGCACTCGGCGACGGTTGGCTGCTGGATCTGAACGAGCCCATGCACTGGAGCCGGCTCGACTCGACGCAGACCGCGCCCACGGCGCGCTACGGCCATCAGATGGTGTATGACCTCGATGGCGAGCGGATGATCCTGTTCGGCGGCCGGGATGATCAGGACCACATCGACAACGAGACCTGGCAGCTCACACTCGGCGATCGACCCGTTTGGTCGCGACTCACGACGGCTCACTCGCCTGCGCCTCGCAGCCATGCGGTGCTGGCGGTCGACCCCGAGCGTCATCGGCTCGTGCTGTTCGGTGGCCGTGCGCTCGATGGCACCTCGATGCACGACACCTGGTATCTACCGCTCGCGCCGCACGCGGACTGGGTCATGGCCGACACCTTCACCGTGATGCCGAGCGAGCGCTGGGCGGCGGCCGGTGCCTATGACCCCGCACTGGCACGGCTCGTCGTGATCGGCGGGACCGACAATCCTTGCTCGGGTAGCACGATGATCCAGGACGACAACTGGGAGATGCGCTCCACCGACCCCATCCTGTCGCCGCTCACGGTGAGCTCGATCGAGCGGCTTCCACAGTCCGTCACGGTCACGTGGCAGGGTCACGTCTCAGGAGCTTTCGAGGGCACGGTCGAACGCCGAACCCCCGGTTCGGGCTGGGTCGAGGTCGGGCCGCCGCAGATCAGTGGCTCGGGCGCCGAGGTGCGGTTCATCGACACTTCCGTGACGCCCGGCGTGCGCTATGAGTATCGCGTGCGATGGAGCGAGTTGGCCTCCGCGAACACGAGCGAGATCGTTCGGGTCGATGTGCCCACGGCACACCTTGCACTCGAGCACATCACGAACCCGGCACGCGATGGCGTGATCGTCTCGCTCTCGCTGCCCGCGGCGAGTTCGGCGCGACTCGAGCTTCTGGATCTCACCGGACGCGTGGTGCGCTCACGCGATCTGAGCGAACTCGGTCTGGGCGACCATACGGTGCGCTGGCTTGCACCGGGCACGATCACTCCGGGCCGCTACTGGGTGCGACTGCGACAGGGCCAGCAATCACGCACGACGGGGATCGTGGTGCTGCGCTGAGTCAGGCTCGGTTCCGCCTCTGAAGGCTCATGAAATCCAGTGACACCTCCACTGGATTTCATGAGGCGCGATCAGCCTACCGCGGCCCTCGCCACGCCCACAGCAGCACGATCAGCGAGCCGCACGCGGCCCAGAACGCGGCGCGCAGCGAGCGCGGCACCGCGCGGCCCGGGGGCGGTGAGCCGTCGGGGGCGCCGAACGCGCGGCGGATCTCGTTCGCGGCCACACCGAACGCGGCGAGCCATGCGAGCGCCAATCCGAACAACAGTCCCGGGTGGCGGTGGTCGGCCAGCGTGCGCGCGACATCGAGCCACAGATGCATACCCGGCGTGCCGGGCGCACCGGCCAGCGACAACAGCGCGTAACCACCGGCCGCACCGGTCCACGGATGACGGCGGAACAACACCGCGGCGCGATCACTCACGGCACCACTCGCGGGCAGGAACCGCGACAACAACGACGCACCGGTGGCCGCGAGCAACAAGTGCCCGCCCCACGCGGCAAGCCCGCCGTGCGCCTCGAACGGCGGCCGGCTGGGCACGGCCGCCAGCGACGCCATCATGAGTCCGCCCTGCAGACTCACCAACGCACCCACGCGACGCTCGGGGCGCGACTGATACCCGAGCGTGGCCGCACCTCCGGCCAACGCGACCGATGCCGCCAGTGTGAGCAGCGATCGCACGAGTGCCGCCGCACCGGGGAACGCCTCGATGCCCTGCAGGTGATACAGCAGCCACGCGGCACCGGCGATCTGCAGCGTGGCAGCCACGAATGGTGCCAAGTGTGCGCGTGCGCCATGGAAGAGATCACCGGGCCAGAAATGGAACGGCGCACCACCCAGCAACACGAGTCCCACGAGCAGCGACAACGAGAGCGCCGCGCTCCAGAGCGAGTACGGATCCAACGCCAGCGCCAACGCGGGCCACTGCTCGCGCGGTCGCGCGCTGCCGCTGGCCAACGCGAGCAGTGCGTCACCGGCCCACGACAACGCGAACGCGGCGATGAGCACCCACAGGATCTTGAGCGCCACCTCGGTCTGCGGCAGATCGCGAGGGTCATGCGCCAGCAGTGCCACGCTCAACCCCGCGGCCACCGCGGCGCGCGCGGGTGTGAGCACGCCGGGCCACGCCACCAGCACCGCGAGCGGCAGAAGCATGAGCGTGGCGAGCGCGGCATCGATCCACGGCTGCGGCTCGTTGGAGCGCGTGTGCGCGCGGCGCACCATCGTGGCCGCCGCCAGTGCCGCCAACGGCGCCAGGAACGTGATCCACGGGCCGACCGCCTGCTGGAGTTGCGTCAGCATGCGCGCCTCATCGCAGCAACGGCAGCAGCAGTGCAAGCACTGCCACGCCGACCAGGAAGAGCAGGTACTCCTGCGCATCGCCCGAATGCAGGTCGCGCGCAGGCGCACCCAGTGCGCGCGCCACACCGGCAATGGCCGCGGCCAACTGGCGTTCGACCACGGTCACCGCGCGGAACGTGTTGAGCGCGAAGTCGCGCGTGCCGGGGCCCTGATGCTCGATCGTCTCGGCATCGGCGATCGGGTCGAGCTTGCGCACGGGCCACCACGCCACGAGCGACGGCACGAACGCGAGCACGGCTCCCGGGAAGCTGACCTCGAAGCCATGCCACCACGCCCAACCGAGCGATGCGGGCCCGGCGAGCAACGTGGCGATGGCACCCACCAGCGACACGCGCGGGGCGCGATCCTCGGGGCGCGCGATCGCGCGACGCTCGGGTGCTTCGACCACGCGGCGCAGCCACAGCGCGCTGGCCAGGAACACGGGTGGTGCCAGGATGCAGAACTCCATCACATGGAAGCGCTGGCCCGAGAACGCGGCATCGTTAATGAGCGGCCACGCGAGTGCGGTGCCCGCGACCCAACCGGCCCAGCGCCAGAGCCGCGTTAGGGCCGGCCCACGGCGCACAGCCTTGCCGCGCAGCTCGGCGGCGAGCGCGATGAGCCGGCCACCGGCGGCACCCAACCACAACAGCGCCGCGATCTCGCCCGGCACCACGTCGCGCGCCACGAGCATGGACGCGAGCGTGGAGTCGTACACCACGAGCCAGCGCAGCGTGGCGGTGAGCGAGCGGCGCGTGTACGCGCGCAGCGCCGCGAGCAACGCGGCCAGCATGAGCGCGAGCGTGGCGATCTCGCGCACCAGCGGTGCCACGGTCCACAACTCGGCCTGCCGCCAAAGCACAAGAAAACCGGTCACCGGCAGCAACGCGGTGAGCCACGGGCCCACGGGTCGCGCGGGACCGGTGAGATCGGGGAACGGGCGCGACAAAGGCAGCGCGGCCATG
>JAIOPA010000213.1 GCA_021414165.1 Candidatus Eiseniibacteriota bacterium | reverse complement strand
CGTACGCGGTCACCAGGTCGCGCGCCTCGCGTTCGTCGAGCGCGTCCACCGCTGCGAGCCCCGGCAACAGCGTGGCCGCGAGCAGCGCGACCAGCGCGAACGGCAGTAGCCGCCTCATCGCAAGGCTCCGGCGGGCATCGGTAGGGGGCGAGGGGAGTCGAGGGTCATCACGTGGATCCACAGCATAGGCCATGCGAGCAGCGTCGGCATCCGGCGCGCCACGTTGACGCGCGTGGGCCAGCGACCGCAGTCTGCCCGCATTCATCCAGGCCGTGACCCTGATCTCGCCCGCTCGCAGTGGGCCCATCGGAGGCTGTCGTGTCCCGACTTCGTGTGCTCTGTCTTGCGTTATTCGTCGTGTGCGTTGCCGGCTGCGCCAAGCCCCCTGCACCGGAGCCCGCCGTGGTGTGGGACAAGGCGCCCGTGTTCGACGATGCGTTCTGGAAGCAGTGGGGCGACGGTCAGGCCGAGTTGTCGGGCTACGACCTCACCACGCCGCGCTATGGCGCGCTGCGGCACGGCACCGCGGTGTCGATCGTGGTCACCGAGACGTTCTCGAATTCCGATCGCGTGAAGGCCGACCCGGGCCGGCACCCCAAGAAGGACGAGTTCCCGGTGCTCAAGTTGAACCTGATGCAGGACTTCTCGACCGGCATCTACGACTACAACCTCATGACCAGCGCGTTCCTGGCGCTCACGTCGGTCAACCTGCGGCCGCCGGGTGCACCTGCCAAGGTGTCGTTCAGCGCGCAGGAGTGGTGCGGACACGCGTACGCGCAGTTGCTGTTCGACTCGCGCTACGCGCGCTACACCGCGCACAGCTACTTCGATGGCGAGGCCGACAGCGCGGCGTCGCTGGCGATCCCCAACGATGCACTGTCCGAGGACGCGCTGTTGTTGTGGGCGCGCGGCTTCGCGGCACCGGTGCTGGCCGCGGGCGACTCGGCCGTGGTGCCGGTGTCCGGCGCGCTGCGCCAGGCCCGGCTCTCGCACCAGCGCAGCGAGGTCGCACCGGCGCACGTGGCGCGCTCGGCGGCCAGCGAGAGCATCACCGTGCCCGCGGGCACGTTCGCGTGCGACGTGCTCACGGTGCGCGTGGAAGGCGGCCGCACGTGGACGTTCTGGGTCGAGGCCGCGGCTCCGCGTCGCGTGGTGCGCTGGACCTGCAGCGACGGCGAGGA
>JAIOPA010000015.1 GCA_021414165.1 Candidatus Eiseniibacteriota bacterium | reverse complement strand
CGTGGTTAGCACCGCGTCCATGATCCAGTACGGCGTGTCGTCCACGCCGACGTTCGTGTTCATCGACAAGCAGGGCATCGTGCGGCGCTACACGCCGACGCGACTCACCGAAGCGGAGTTGGACCGCGAGATGGCCGCGATCGCACGCTGATCCGGAGTCCTCGCCAGACACACGAAGCGCCGCCGGACAGGTGATCCGGCGGCGCTTCGGCGTTCGCGGCGTGGGCGGACAGCTACTCGAGGATCTCCTTCACGTAATCCTCCATCGTCTCGCCATCGATGTAGCCCACCACGCGGCGCACGATCTCGCCCTTGCGATTGATGAAGAACGTGGTCGGGATCGAGCGGATGGGGCCGTAGGCATCGAGGATCTCGTCGTTCGCCATGGCGAGCGTGAACTTGACGCCCAGCTGGTTCGCGAACTTGCGCACGGCCGCCGGACCGCCATCGTCGACCGACATGCCGATCACCGCGAGGCCCTGCTTCTCGTAGCGCGACTGCATGGACGACAGGTGCGGCATGCTGGCGCGGCAGGGGCCACACCACGTGGCCCAGAAGTCCACGATCACCGGGCGGTTTCGGTACTCGGCGAATCGGAGCGACTTGCCCTCGAGCGTCTTCACGCTGAACGAGGGGGCCTGACGGGCATGTGAGGTGACCGGCGCGAGCATGAGCATCGCGATCGCGGCGGCACGGAATGGGGTAGCGCGCAGGGACATGGATTCCTCAGGGTCGGCCAACAGGACTGGCATCGGCTTCGCTTCCATGAACTGTAACCGCAAAGCGCGTGCGCGTGACAGCGTGCGCAGTGATTTTTCAGGCTTTTGACTGCGGCGACCGGACGTTCCGGGGTTGTGCATGGGAAGTCCCTGTGAACTCGTGCCCGGAGGCCTCATGAACCGCGTCATTCCTGCCGTCCCACGCTTCCGGGCCCTGTGCGCCTGTGTTAACTTCACGGTCGCTCTCCCGGCGATTCGGTCCGTGCCCGCCGCATGGACCTTTGCGACTTCACAAGGAAGGTGAAGCCGATGGTGCTCGCCCTCGTGGCCAGTCTTGTTGCCTCCATGCTCCCGCTCCAGGTGGGGGGCGCTGCGGCGTCCTCGATTCCGTCGTTGATCGCTCACGCCAGCCTGTTCTCGAAGGCCGTGTTGCTGATCCTCGTGGGGCTCTCGGTCTACACCTGGGCCATCCTCTACGACCGCTTGCGCGTCTACGGCAAGGTGCGCTCGCAGGATGCGGCATTCCTGCAGGCGTTCCGTGGCGCCGAGAATGCTGCCGACCTGCGTATGGTCGCCATGCAGCACCCGCAGTCGGTGCTCGCACGCACGGCGCTCGCCGGGCAGCGTGCCGGCGACCAGCACACCTCCGAGTCCGTGGGGGCGGCCGCTCGCTTCGAGCTGGTGCAGCGCGCCATGGACCGCGCTGCCGACGACGCCACGAGCGATCTCGAGAAGCGCGTGGGCTTCCTGGCCACCACCGGCAGCGTGGCACCGTTCATCGGGCTCATGGGCACGGTGTGGGGCGTCATGGTGTCGTTCGTGAACATCGGCGCACAGGGTTCGGCCACGCTGGTCGTGGTCGCACCCGGCATCGCCGAGGCGCTCATCGCCACCATCGCGGGCCTGGCGGCCGCGATCCCGGCGGCGATCGGCTACAACCATCTGCTCGGCAAGCTGCGCGAGATCGGCCATGCGGCCGGCCAGTTCACCAGCGAGTACCTCGACCGGCGGTTGGGCGCGAGGCACTCATGAGGCTCCAGCAGCATCGCGGGCCCATGTCCGAGATCAACGTGACGCCGCTCGTCGACGTCGTGCTGGTGCTGCTCATCATCTTCATGGTCACCGCACCGTTCCTGCAGGGCGGCCTCGAGGTCGACCTGCCCAAGGTGGCCACGAGCGGCATGGATGTGCGCGAGGGCCTCATCGTGAGCGTGCGCCGTGGCGGCACGCTGGCGGTGGGCGAGCGCACCGTGCCCGAGGGCCAGTTCGAGGACGCCCTGAAGCGCGCCAACGCCGCGAACCGGCCGGTGTACCTGAAGGCCGACCAGAGCGTGCCGTATGGCGAGATCGTGCAGTTGATCGCGCGGCTGCGCCGTGCGGGTGTGGCGCAGCTCGGCCTTGTCACCCAGCCGGCGGAAGCGGAGAAGAGGTAATGCGCGGGACGCTGGCCGGTTCGGCCGCGGTCCATGTGGCGGCGCTGTGCACGCTGCTCGTGCTCAAGCCGAGCCGCACGGTCGTCATCCCCGGCCCGGATGTCGTGACGGTCGATCTCATCGGTGAGCCCGCGCCGCCGCCGGCCCCGGCGCCGGTCGTGAAGCCCACCGACACGGTGGCACCCGACGAGACCGATGGCGTGCGCATCCAGAAGGACCGCCCCAAGCCCAAACCGGAACAGAAGCAGCAGCCCAAGCCCAAGGAGCCGCCGCCGCCGGACGCCAAGCCCCGCCGCGACGACACGCCGCCCACCACGAGCAAGCAGCGGATCGTGCTGCCGTATTCCGCGGTGGGCGGGGGCATGGCCGGCCAGGTCGCGGTCGACGATGCGAACTTCGAGTTCGCGTACTACCTCCAGATGGTGCGCGCGCAGATCGCGCGCAACTGGACGCCGCCCGCGGGCTCCAATCCGGGCCAGCGTGTCGAGGTGCGGTTCCGGGTGGCGCGTTCCGGCGCGCTCTCGGCACTGCAGATCGGCACGGGCAGCGGCAGTGGCATCTTCGATCAGTCCGCGTTGCGTGCGGTTGTCATCACGCAGCAGTTGCCGCCGTTGCCGCTGGGCTACTCCGGCTCGGACCTCGGCATCACCTTCGGCTTCGAATACACGGGACCCCAATGATCCGCTCTCGCCTCATGGCCACGATGTGGTTCGCACTCGCGTTCGCGCTCGTACCCGTCACGCTTCATGCCCAGGGTGCGGACGTCCGCATCGATGTGAAGAGCGGCGCCATCGCCCGGCTGCCGTTGCGTTGCGAGGCGCTCAAGGGCCCGGTCACGGGCAATGCCTCGGCCCGCATGGCCGACGAGGTGCTCGCGGCCGATCTACAGGCCTCGGCTGTCTTCCAGACCGATCGCGAGTGGGCGAAGACGCCCGGGGCGGCCGAGC
>JAIOPA010000212.1 GCA_021414165.1 Candidatus Eiseniibacteriota bacterium | reverse complement strand
CGGCGAAGTCGCGGATGAGGTGATCGAACGACGTCTCGCTCATCCAGCGGTCGGAGATGATGTAGCGCAGCGGGTCGCGCACGTCGCGCATGAGCGTGGTGCTCACGAACCCGGGGCTCCTCTTCAACAACTCGACCCAATCGCCATCGGGGCGGTACAACGCCTCGAACTCCTCGACGCGATCGGGCCGCACCATGTACTCCCACACGATGAGTAGCATCGTCAGTACCCCATGACGTGCTCGATGGCGGCGAACACGCGCTTGGCATCGGGCAGGTAGGTGTGTTCGAGCGTGTACGGGAACGGTGTGTCGTAGCCGGTCACGCGCAGCACGGGCGCCAGCAGCGACGTGAGCGCCTGCTCGGCGAGCAGCGCCGACAACTCGGCGCCGTAACCGCAGGTGCGAGGGGCTTCGTGCACGATGACCGCGCGGCCGGTGCGGCGCACGCTCTCGAGCACGGCGTCGGTATCGAGCGGCAGCAGCGTGCGCAGGTCGACCACCTCGATGTTCCAGCCGCGCTCGGCGGCCAGCGCCGCTGCTTCCATGGACACCGGCACCATGGCGCCATACGTGAGCACGGTGAGGTGCTCGCCCGGCTTGGCGATGCGAGCCTTGCCGATCGGCACGAGCGTCGTGCCCTCAGCCACCTCTTCCTTGGTGGTGCGGTAGAGCCGCTTGGGCTCCAGGAAGATGACCGGGTCGTTGCCCTGGATCGCCGACATGAGCAGGCCCTTCGCATCGGCCGGCGTGGAGGGGATGACCACCTGCAGGCCGGTGGTGTGGCAGAAGTACGCCTCGGGGCTCTGCGAGTGGTAGAGCCCGCCACGGATGCCACCGCCATAGGGTGCGCGCACCACGACGGGGCAGCTGTACTGGCCGGCCGAGCGCCAGCGGAACTTGGCCAGCTCCGACACGATCTGGTCGAACGCCGGATAGATGAAGTCGACGAACTGGATCTCGGCCACGGGCTTGAGCCCGTAGAGCGCCATGCCGATGGCGCCACCGACGATGCCGTTCTCGGCGAGCGGCGTGTCGAGCACGCGCTCCGCGCCGAACTCGGCCTGCAGTCCTTCCGTGACACGGAACACGCCGCCATTGCGGCCGACATCCTCGCCCAGCACCACCACGCGCGGATCGTCGCGCAACGACACGCGGAGCGCGTCGGTGATGGCCTGGACCATGGTCATCTGAGGCATCGAGGGCACTCCATAAGAGGGGTTCGAGCGGACGAGCGAGCCTAGCCTCTCCACATCGGACCCGGCAAACCGCAGCAGGGAGCGACGAAAGGAGGGGGTGGGAGCGGTCCGGAGCGGGGGTGGGGCCGGCCCCCTCGCGGAGAATATTAGTCTGGACAAAGCCGCTCGTTAGTCGTAACTAATAACCCTCCCCCCCCGAGCCACCGGAGCCCTGCTTGTCCGTTCCTCGTCTCCCTGCCAGCCGATCGCGCGAGAACTACCTCAAGGCCCTGTTGCAACTGGGGGCCGAGGCGGCCGTGCCCGTGACCGTGCTCGCGCGCCATCTGCGCATCTCGGCACCGAGCGTCACGAACATGCTGGCCCGCCTCGCCGACGAGAAGTTGGTCGTGCTCGGGCCACGTGGTGCCGCGCGGCTCTCGGGTGCGGGGGAGCAGGCCGCCCTCCAGGTCCTGCGGCGGCACCGGCTGCTCGAGACGTTCCTCGTGAACGTGCTCGATCTGGACTGGGGCGAGGTGCACGAGGACGCCGAGGAACTCGAGCACCACGTGAGCCAGCGCGTGCTCGACGCGCTCGACCGGTTCATGGGCCACCCGACCGAGGATCCGCACGGCCACCCGATCCCCGACCGGCAGGGCCGGCTCGCTCGCCGCGCACTCGCACCGCTCGCCGCGCTCCCCACCGGCTCGGCGGCCGAGGTGCGCGAGGTGCGAGGGGGCGACGACCGCGCGCGCATGGCGCGCTGGAAGCAGAGCGGCCTCGTGCCGGGTGCGCGCGTGCGCATGGTGCAGGCCAACGCCGATGACGGCGTGTTCACATTGGAGATCGCCGGCCGCCGCATGGTGAGCGGCCGCGAAGGGTTGGATGGGATCATGATCGAACGACGCACGAGGACCAGCCGATGACGAACGAGGATCGCTCACTCTCCGAGATGCACAAGTCCGTGCACGTGCCGCGCACGCGCAACTGGTTCCGCCGGTTGCTCGCGTTCGCCGGCCCGGCGTACCTGGTGTCGGTCGGCTACATGGACCCGGGCAACTGGGCCACCGATCTGGCGGGTGGCGCCAAGTTCGGCTACCAGCTCGTCTGGGTGCTGCTCATGAGCAATCTCATGGCCGTACTGCTCCAGACGCTCTCGGCACGGCTCGGCGTCGTCACCGGGCGTGACCTTGCGCAGGCCTGCCGCGACTTCTACCCGCGCTTCTTGGTGTGGCCGCTCTGGATCCTGTGCGAGATCGCGATCGTGGCGTGCGACCTCGCCGAGGTGCTGGGCGCAGCGATCGGCCTGCAGCTCCTGTTCGGCATCCCGTTGATCGTCGGCGTCATCATCACGGTGCTCGATGTGTTCCTGCTGCTGGCCCTCTCGCACTTCGGCATCCGCCGGCTCGAGGCCTTCATCATCACGCTCGTGGCCACGATCGGCGGCTGCTTCGCCATCCAGATGTTGCTGTCGAACCCGGACTACGGCGCGATCCTCGCTCACTT
>JAIOPA010000211.1 GCA_021414165.1 Candidatus Eiseniibacteriota bacterium | reverse complement strand
GGCACCGAGTGGGGGCTGTACGGCTCGTTGGACGGCGGCCGGCAGTGGGCGCAGATCAAGGCCGGCATCCCCAATGTGGCGGTGCGTGACCTCGCCATCCATCCGCGCGAGGGCGACCTGCTGGTGGCCACGCATGGCCGCGGCATCTACGTGATCGATGACCTGTCGCCGCTGCGCTCGCTGACGCGCGACAAGCTCGCCGCCGATGCCGCGTTCCTCAGCACCCGGCCCAGCGTGCTGTCGATCCCGCGCCAGGAGCAGCGCTTCGCCGGCAGTGCCGACTGGGCCGGTGACGAGCTGCCCGAGGCCGCGATCATCACGTACTACCTGAAGAAGCGGCACCTGATCGGCGATCTGAAGCTCGAGATCCTGGACGCCCAGGGCAAGGTGCTGTCCACGATCAATGGTGGCCGCCGCCGTGGCATCAACCGTGTCGAGTGGCCCATGCGCTTGAAGGGTCCCAAGCTGCCGCCGGCCTCGAACCTGGTGCCGAACTTCTTCGCGTTCGTGGGCCCGCGCGCGGCCTCGGGTCCGTACACCGCGCGGCTCACGAAGAACAAGGAGGTCTACACCACCACGTTCACGCTGGTGCCCGACCCGCGCGCCACGCATACGGTGGAGGAGCGTGCCGAGCAGGTGGCGCTGGTGAACCGCCTGTACGCCGATCTCAACGACCTCACGTACACGGTCGAGGGCATCCAGTCGGTGCGCGATTCGGCCCGCGCGCGCGCCAAGGGGCTCGGCAAGGACGCACTCGCCACCAAGCTCAACGCGTTCGCGGATCAGCTCGAGACGCTGCGCGGCAAGCTGGTCGCGGCCAAGGAGGGCGGCCGTCTGACCGGTGAGGAACAGCTGCGCGAGCAGTTGGGTGATCTGTACGGCAAGGTGAACGGCTACGACGGCAAGCCGACCGGTGGCCAGAAGTCACTGGCGGCGGTGTTGGAGGGCGAGCTCAAGAAGGGCACTGCCGAGTTCGATGCGTTGCTCGCCAAGTCGCTGCCGGCGCTGAACGCCGGACTCGCGGGCAAGAAGCTGCCGGCGCTCGAGCGTGAGACGCGCGCGGCGTGGGACAAGCGCAACGAGGACGCCTCAGGACAGGGCGGCGGCAAGAAGTTGATCGAGGCGCTCACGCAGGCGTACGGCTTCGGTGATGCCGCAGCGGCGGGCGAGCGCGACTAGCGCAGCGCACGCAAGACACGCGAGGCCCCGTCCGGCGTACCGGGCGGGGCCTCGTGGCATCGGGGTGTGCGTCAGTCGCGCTGCAGCAGTACGAGTCCGTAGCCCATGGTGTCGCGGCCCCCGGTGGCCACGAGTGTGCTCCAGTGCTCGATGCGCGTGAGGAACGCCTGGGCCTCGGGATCCTCGGCGTGCGCCTCGCACCACACGCGCACATTGCGTTCGTACGCCTGCTCGTAGGCGTCCCACTCGGCCAGCGTGCTCGTGTGTGAGTCGCGCACGTGCCAGCCGGCCGCGGCGGCCTGCGCGAGCGTGCCCGGCCAGTCGTGCATCTCGTCGGCGCTCGCACCCAGCGCGGCCAGGTACTCGGCATCGGGCGTCTGCTTCCAGTAGCCCGGGCCCAGGAGCGCGAGCCCACCCGGTGCGACCACGCCATGCAGCGTGCGCAGCGCGTCGCCGTAGCTCCCGAACGCATGCAGACTGCCGGTGCAGATCGCGAGTGCCACACCATCGGGCGTGGGCGAGAGGTCACTCCAGCGCTCTTCCACGATGGTGGCGTCGAGCTCGCAGTCCACGATGCGCAGCCGTGCAGCGGCGGCGAACGCCGGATTGGGTTCGATGCCGAGCCCCGTGCCGCCGGTGTGCTCGAGCGCGCGCACGAGCAGCTCGCCATTGCCGCAGCCCACGTCGAGCACGAT
>JAIOPA010000210.1 GCA_021414165.1 Candidatus Eiseniibacteriota bacterium | reverse complement strand
GGTCACAGCCGTCATCCATGGTGATGTGCGGCTCGGCCTTGATGGCGCTCACGATGTGCGAGTAGTACGTCTTGTGGTCCTCGCCCTTGATCGCGAACGTGGCGATGCCGTAGTTGGCGATGAGCGACGCCGCGACGTCGTCCTGCGTGCTGAGCGGGTTGGAGCCGCACAGGAACACCTCGGCGCCACCGGCCTGCAGCGTGCGGGCGAGGTTGGCCGTCTCGGTGGTGACGTGCAGACACGCCGCGATGCGGAGGCCCTTGAGCGGACGCTCCTTGGCGAAGCGCGCACGGATGGCGCGCAGCACCGGCATGTTGCGATCGGCCCACTCGATGCGGGCCTTGCCCTCGCGGGCGAGCTTCATGTCCTTCACGTCGCCGGCAATGACGACGTCGTTACCGTTGGCGGCCTTTGCCGCCTTCTTCGCGGGGGCGCCGGCCTTCTTCTTCGCAGCCATGTGTGCTCCTTGGGTTCGGGTGATATCGACTGATGGGCGCATGATGCCCGACTCGCGCACGCACGACAAGCGGCACTTCCTTCCGCGTACATGCAATGCTATGCTTTTGCATATGAAGCGTACGACGCTCCAACTCGACCCGGCATTGCTCACCGAACTCAAGAAGCGCGCGGCGCACGAAGGACGCACGCTCACCGAGATCATCGAGCGCACGTTGCGCGCGGGACTCGCCGCACCGGGCGCGTTGAAACGCGCACGCGTTTCGTTGCCGTCGTACGATCTGGGTCCGTTCCTCGTGGACCCCGCGCGCCCCGGCCGGCTCCCCCGCCCCGCGGAGGACGAATGATCGCGCTCGACTCCGGACTCCTGGCACTCGCCGCCAACCGCTTCGCGCTGGAGCACGCGCGCGCCGCCACGTTGCTCGAGTCGCTCGCCGAGGGCGATGCACCGTGGGCACTCACGTGGAGCGGCGTGCACGAGTTCTTAGGGTTCGTGACGCACCCGCACGCCGTGGCCCGCGTGCTCGGACCACGCGAGGCGTGGGGGTTCATCGAAGCACTCACCCAGAGCCCTTCGCTGCACCTGCTGGGCCCCACCGAGCGGCACGCCACCGTGTGCGCCGAGGTGCTGGCGCTCGCAGGCCCCGAGGCCCCGGGCGGCCTGGACCCGTCGTTCACGACCGCCGTGATCCTGCGCGAGCACGGCGTGCGCGAGATCCTGTCCACCGACACCGGCCTCGCCCGCTGGCGGTTCCTCGAGGTGCGCGATCCCTTGAAGGCCGAGGGCTGGACGCCCACCGCGCGCCCGGCGCGCCGCTACCGCACGCTGGCCGGACGTAAGCCGCGCAGCTAGGCTGGGCCTCCACCCTGGAGGAGCCCATGAGCCTCGACCCGCGCCTGGCCGCTACGCCCGAGCCGCCCTACTACGTGGTCACGTTCTCGAGCCGCCGTAGCGGCGAGGACGCCGAGGGCTACGCCCGCATGGCCGCCGCCATGGCCGCGCTGGCCGCACAGCAGCCCGGCTATCTGGGCATCGAGTCGGCACGCGATGCCGAGGGCTTCGGCATCACGCTCTCCTACTGGACGAGCGAGCAGGCCATCGCCGACTGGAAGCGCGTCGCGGCCCACGCCGAGGCCCAGCGCTCGGGTCACTCGATCTGGTACACCGACTTCGTGACGCGCGTGGCCCGGGTGGAGCGCGCCTACAGCAAGACCACGAGCGAGAAGCGCGGGCTGTAGAGAGGCCCCCACGCCGCCTCGCACACCGGATCGAGATGGCACATTCACTCGCCCCGGGGCGATTGCAGGGTTCGCGGTACTAGTGCCCCGCCGCATGCCACGCCGCCAGCACCTGGGCCTCGCGCTCGGCCGTGAGCGTGGGTGATGCCGGCCGCGAGTCGGTGACCAGCGCGCGCTCCCACGCCAGCGTGTCGCGCGCGGTGTCCTCGAGCGCGCGACACGTGAGGCCGGCGGCGATCGCGCGCGCCACGCTCACGGTGTCGAGCGACTGATCGGCCGCATGGAGCCACAGCGGCATCTGTAGCCAAGGCTGCACGTCTTGAGCCTTGAGGAACTCCTCGCTCACCCAAGTGAGTGTCGCTCCTCCACCCACCGCTGCGTTCACGCGCGTCAGGCACTCGCCCATCGTGAGGTTCGTGGCCGGGCCGGTGGCGTTGAACGTGCCGCCCACATCGCCCTCGAGCAGCCGCACCATGAACGCGGCCAGGTCGCGCACATCGATCAGCTGCGTGGGCGCATCGGGCGAGCCGGGGGCCAGCACCTCACCGCCTCGCGCGATGCGGCGCGGCCAGTACGGGAACCGGTCGGTCGTGTCGTCGGGCCCCACGATGAGCCCCGGGCGCACCACCGTGGCGCGCTCGCCCCACGCCTCGCGCACGGCCTCTTCGCACAGGGCCTTCAAGGCACCGTACGTCTCGCCCGTGATCTCCTCGACCGTCGTGTCGGCGATGCGCGCGACCGGCGACGACTCGTCGGCCCCCACCGGGATCGGCTCGGCGTACACCGAGATGCTCGAGACGAACAGGTAGCGCTTGGCCGCCCCCCGCAGCGCACGCGCCGAGGCACCCACGATGCGCGGGAAGTAACCCGCCGGATCGACCACGGCATCCCAGGTGCGGCCCGCGAGCACGTCGAGCCCGCCATCACGGTCGCCCGTGATGCGCTCGATGCCCGCGTGCAGCTCGGGGTTCGTGCGGCCGCGGTTGAACAACGTGACCTCGTGGCCCCGCTCGCGCGCGCACGAGACGAAGTGCCGCCCCAGGAATCGCGTACCACCCAGCACCAGGATGCGCATGACGTCCTCTCCGGAAAGACGAAGGGCGCCGCAACTCGCGGCGCCCCGGTTCGTCGTGACTCGTGTGGCTTGGCCCTTACACGCCCTTCGCGAGCAGCTTGGCGCGGTCGGTCTTCTCCCACGCGAACTCGCTGCGGCCGAAGTGGCCGTAGGCGGCCGTCTTCTGGTACATGGGGCGGCGCAGCTTCAGCGCCTCCATGATGCCGCGCGGCGTGAGGTCGAAGTGCTTGCGCACGAGACCCGTGAGCTTGTCGTCGCTCACCTTACCGGAGCCGAACGTGTCGACCATGATGCTCACCGGCTCGGCGACGCCGATCGCGTAAGCGACCTGCACCTCGCAGC
>JAIOPA010000209.1 GCA_021414165.1 Candidatus Eiseniibacteriota bacterium | reverse complement strand
CGGGGCGCACGATGCCCCCGAGAACATGGCGCGCGACGCCGCACTCCTGCAGCGTTGCGTGGACGGCGCACCCGAGGTGGTGGTGCGGCTGTTCACGTTCGAGCCCGCGGGCATCACGCTCGGCCGTGCCCAGGACCCGGCACACGAGCTCGATGCGGCCCGCCTCGCGGCCTCCGGCCTGCGCTATGCCGTGCGGCCCACCGGTGGGCGCGCGATCCTGCATGCGGACGAATGGACGTTCTCGCTCGTCACACCGCTCGGCGCCGAGGGTTGGGCGCGCACCCCGGCCGAGGCCTACGAGCGCACCGGCCGCTTGCTCGCCGCCGTGTTCCGGCATCTCGGGGTCCCTGCCGAGCTCGCGCCGGGCAGTCCTCGCGGGGTGGGAGCACCACGGCGGCGCGACGGTGCTGCGCCGCCATGCTTCGCCTCGACGGCGCGGCACGAACTGCTGCTCGAGGGCCGCAAGCTGGCGGGTATCGCCCAGCGTGCGGTGCGTGATGCGTTACTCCAGCAGGGCAGCCTTCTGCTGGGACCCGGCCATGCCGGCCTCTCGGATCATCTGGCGCTGTCGGATGCCGAGCGCGAGGCGATGCGCGCCGCGGCGCTGGCGGGTTCCGCCGAGGCGGGGCGCTGGCTCGGCGCGGATCGTTCGTTGGAACGCCTGGCCCAGGCCTGGGCCGCCTGCTGGCCCGAGGCCCGGTTCGTGCGCGCGTACGGAGACTTCCCGCCGCGCTCGTGAGCGCACCGTTGCACCGGGTCGTGAGCGCTGGCAGCGTGCTCGCGTGCTCCCTATACTGCGCGCGTCTGTCCGTGACCGGGCGTGCTGGGATGCGCGCTGGGGCCGGACACAGGAATGGAGGACTGGATGCGCCGTCTTGCGGGTCGATCTGCCGTGGTGCTCGGGGTGCTGCTGCTCGCGGGGTGTGGGGGTACGGCCACCCGCGAGAAGTGGGTCGACAAGCTGCCGCTGCCCGCGGATACGCTCACGATGGCCATGGCGGAGCCGGGCGTGCACGGCGGGCGCTTCGTGGTCGGCGCCACGTCCTCGCCCAAGACGTTCAACCCGATCATGTCGAACGAGAACTCCTCCACGGATGTCATCCAGCGCATGTTCGTGGCGCTCACCGACATCGACTACATGACGCAGGCCGATATCCCGGTGCTCGCCAAGTCGTGGACGATCTCGGAGGACGGCCGCACGGTCACGTACACCATGCGACGTGGCGCCTGCTTCTCGGACGGACACCCCATCACCAGCGACGACGTGAAGTTCTCGTTCGACGTGGTCATGGATCCGGTCGTGCATCCCTCCATGCAGGACGGGCTCAAGATGGAGGTCGACGGCAAGTCCGTGCCGTTCACCTACAGCGCGCCCGACTCCTACACGTTCGTGGTCACCTCGCCCATGCAGGACGCGCTGCTGCTGTCGCACATCGCCAATGTGCGCGTGGTGCCGCGCCACATCCTGGAGCCGGCGTTCAAGGCCGGCAGCTTCGCCGCCGCCTACAACACCGCCACGCCGCCCGAGAGCCTGGTCACGAGCGGCGCCTGGAAGCTGGGGGCGTACGCCGAGAACGAGAAGACCGTGCTGGCGCGCAACCCCTACTGGTTCGGCGTCGATGCCAAGGGCAAGCGGCTGCCGTACCTCGATGAGATCGTGTTCCGCGTGGCCAAGGACCAGGACGCCGCCAGCCAGATGTTCCACGCGGGCGAACTCGATGGCCTCGACAACGTGAAGACCGAGGACTACCAGCAGTTCATGTCGGAGGCGTCGGCCAAGGGCTTCACGCTCCACGACGTGGGGCCGTCGTTCAACACCAACTTCATCTGGTTCAACCTGCACAAGGTGCGCGAGGCGGGGAACGGCAAGAAGGTGGGGAGCCCCAAGGTCGAGCCGTGGAAGTACGCGCTGTTCGCCAACCGGGACTTCCGCCGTGCCGTGTCGTTCGCGATCGACCGCGAGGCGATGATCAAGGGGCCGCTGTTCGGATACGGCATCAAGAACTGGCAGCTGCTCACGGCTGGCAATCCGCGTTGGTACGACTCCACGGTCACCGCGGCCGATCATGACCCAGAGCAGGCCAAGAAGTTGCTCGACGGCCTCGGGCTCATCGACCGCAACAACGATGGCGTGCGCGAGGATGCGCAGGGCCACGATGTGGCGTTCACAATCATCTACAACGGCGACAATAAACTGCGTGCCGGTATGGCCACGCTCATGCAGGACGACCTCGCCAAGGTCGGCATCAAGCTCACGCCGAGCGGTATCGACTTCAACACACTCATCGCCAAGACGCGCGCCGATCAGGATTACGATGTCTGTCTGCTGGGTCTCGGTTCCGCGGTGCCGGCCGATCCGGGCATGGGCGCTAACTTCTGGAAGAGCACGGGGCCGGCGCACTACTGGAACATGAAACAGCCGGATGGCAAGCCCGACACGCCGGCCGAGGCGCGCATCAACGAGGCGTTCCAGCGCAATGTCTCGTCCATGGATCTCGCGGCGCGCAAGGCTGCGTATCATGACATGTCGCAGACCCTGAACGACGAGGCGTTCCTCATCTGGCTGCCCACGCTCATGATGAAGCTGCCGGTGAGCAGCCGGTTCGGGAACGTGCAGCCGAGCCCGATGCCGCATCGCATCCTGTGGAATGCCGACGTGTTGTTCGTGAAGCATCCGGACGGGAAGCACTAGCACC
>JAIOPA010000208.1 GCA_021414165.1 Candidatus Eiseniibacteriota bacterium | reverse complement strand
GCGTCGGCCATCGGCATTCCGCAGGTGGCCGTGGTCATGGGCTCGTGCACCGCGGGTGGCGCCTATGTGCCGGCCATGAGCGACGAGACCGTGATCGTGAAGAACCAGGGCACGATCTTCCTGGGCGGCCCGCCGCTCGTGAAGGCCGCCACGGGCGAAGAGGTGACCGCCGAGGAACTGGGTGGTGGTGACGTGCACACGCGCATCTCGGGCGTGGCCGACCATCTGGCCGACGACGACGCGCATGCGCTCGAGATGGCGCGCGAGATCGTGGCGCATCTGGGACCGGTCAAGCGCGCGCATGTCGATCTGCGCACGCCCGAGCCGCCGGCGTATGACCCGGCCGAGCTGCATGGTGTGCTGCCGCGTGACACGCGCACGCCGTACGACGTGAAGGAAGTCATCGCGCGTCTGGTCGATGGCTCGCGCTTCCATGAGTTCAAGGCGCGCTACGGCACCACGCTGGTGTGCGGGTTCGCGCACATCATGGGCATGCCGGTGGCCATCCTCGCCAACCAGGGCATCCTGTTCAGCGAAAGTGCTCTCAAGGGCACGCACTTCATTGAACTGGCCTCGCAGCGCGGCGTGCCGCTGCTGTTCCTGCAGAACATCACGGGCTTCATGGTGGGCCGCCAGTACGAGCACGGCGGCATCGCCAAGGACGGTGCCAAGCTGGTGCACGCCGTGGCCAACGCGCCGGTGCCCAAGTTCACGGTGGTGATCGGCGGCAGCTTCGGCGCCGGCAACTACGGCATGTGCGGCCGCGCCTACCAGCCGCGCTTCCTCTATATGTGGCCCAACAGCCGGATCTCGGTCATGGGCGGCGAGCAGGCTGCGAGCGTGCTGGCCACGGTGCGGCAGTCGACCAAGCCCATGACGGACGACGAGGTGAAGGCGTTCAAGCAGCCCATTCTCGACAAGTACGAGACCGAAGGCTCGCCGTACTACTCGACCGCACGGCTGTGGGATGACGGCGTGATCGACCCCGCGCAGACGCGCGATGCGCTCGCGCTGTCGCTGGCGGCTTCGCTCAACGCGCCCATTCCCGAGATGAAGTTCGGCGTGTTCCGGATGTGAGCGCTCCGCGCGTCACGCTGGTGCTGCTGCAGCTCGCCGATCTCGAGGCGTTGCTGGCCGATCCGACCGTGCTCGATGGGGTGCCGGTCGAGGACGGCGCGCTGCCGCCTCCCGAGTTGGTGGCTCGCTTCCGCGACGCATTGCGTGCGGGCGACCTGCCGTTCTGGCGCTCGATCTGGGCCTACGTGGTGGGCTCGCCCGACCGCATCGCGGGCTCGGCATGCTTCAAGGGCCCGCCCTCGGATGGCCGCGTGGAGATCGGCTACGGCGTGGCCGACGCGTGGCGTGGCAAGGGCATCGCCACCTCGGGCGCGCGTCAGCTGGTCGAGATCGCGTTCCTGCAGGACGGCGTGCGGGAAGTGCTGGCCGAGACACGCCCCGACAACCCCGCGTCGCAGCGCGTGCTCGAGAAGACCGGACTGTTCCAGCGCGGCGAAGAGCGCGACTCCGAGGAGGATGGCCGCGTGATCCAGTGGCTCGCGCGCCGCTGAGTAGGCGCTGACGCACGAAGGGCCGCCCGGGAGTCCCGAGCGGCCCTTCGCGCTGGAATGTGTTCGCGACTACTCGAGCCGCACCGTGGCGTCGCCCACGCCCACATGCAGCCGCACGCTCGACTTGCCCGTGCCCGAGCGCCACGACGCATGCGAGCCCACGAACCCGCTGCGCTGCGCCTCGCCGGCCGTGCCGCGGATCTCGGCGTCGCCGATGCCGGTGTCGACCGTCACGTGACTGGTGGCGCTGCGCGGGGTGCGGATGTCGGCATCGCCCACGCCCAGGTCCACATCGAGGTCGCCCTCGATGCCGGCCATGTCGAGCTCGCCCACGCCCATGTCGATCTCGATCGGGAGCTTGCGCGGCACATACAGCTCGGCGTGCACGCTGAACCCCTTGTTGTGCCACTTGGGGTAGTCCTCGAGCTTCAGGTGCAGCGTGCCACCCTTGTCGTTGCTCTGCAGTACCAGCTCGTTCGCGAGTTCCTCGCAGCGGTCCTCGCTACGGCCGCGGCACTTCACGCGCACATGGAACTCCACCTTGGAGCCGTCGGTCGGGATCACCTTGAGCTCGCCGACCGGGAACTCGAGA
>JAIOPA010000207.1 GCA_021414165.1 Candidatus Eiseniibacteriota bacterium | reverse complement strand
AGCACGCTCATGGCCAGCCCCTCGGGCCGCGACAACGCCAGCAGGCCCGCGAACATCGCACCCCAGCGGTTCTTGGACTGCGTGACCGCGGCCGCCACCAGGAACGTGACCAGACTGGTCTCGAGCCCCGTGGCCGGCAGGTGCGCGAAGCGCGGCCACAGCGCAAAGAACGCCACGCCCGAGATCGCCCCCACGCGCGTCGTGGGCGCGAGCTTGCGGTACACGAGCGCGATGGTGCCGAGGTCGCACAGCGTGAGGAACACGCGCGCGAACGTCTCGAGCGGCAGCCCCACGCGCGCCGCACCCGCGAGCAGCGTGGTCCAGAGCAACGACGTGTAACCCCACGACGCTTCGCCCGGGTTGTACACGACACCCATGCCATGCCCCGCATGGAACGCATAGCGGAACGTGATGTACGCGTCCTCGGCGCAGAGTGGCACCGCGAACGCGAACCACACGCGGCTCGCCAAGCACGCGGCGAGCACCGCCCACAGCCACACGGGTTGCGGCACTCCAGCGAACGGCGCTCTCGAGCGCGATGGATCGTTCACGCGCGTGGGGTCAGTCCGCAGTCGGTGTGGCCGCGAGCTTGGCGATGTACTCGGAGGGCAACTTGTGGTGCTTGGCACCGCGCAGGATCGCGTCGAGGTAGCGCCGCGACGGCGGGCCCGGGTTGGCGGCCTTGGCCAGATAGATCAACGCCTGCATGCGGCGCGGGAACGAGCCGTCGTCGGCGCGCGTGAGGTGCACGCTCATGGTCTCGCGCTCGTACAGGCTGTGCTCGTTGCCCGGACCCTTGTAGCCCTCGTACGCATCGAGCGCCGCGATGTGCGCGTCGGTCAGCTCGTAGACGATGCCCCACACGCTCTCGGTGTGCGCCACCGCCACGCTGGCCACGCCCCCGCCCCAGTCATGCGACGTGAGCGGGTACACCAGCTTGTGCTCGCGCAGCTCGGCCAGCCCCACCACCACGTGGCCGGGGCAGCGGCGCTGCATCTGCTCGGGGTCCAGATTGGAGCCGTATGCGAAGTAGAGCATCGAGGGTCTCGGATCGGTTGGGGCCCGCGAAAGCACGGGCACGGTGCGCCTGCCGGCGGGGAGCGCGCGGCGCGGACGGGACCAGCATAGCCGCGATTGAGGCGCTGCGGCAGCCTCGTTATAGTGCGGCTTCCCCCCGTCCATCCCGGGCGCGCCACGGAACCCCCCCTATTCACCCGACTCTGGGAGTGCCCATGCCTGTCGATATCCTTGCCTTCGGACCCCATCCCGACGACGCCGAGATCGGTTGCGGCGGCCTGCTCTTGAAGCTCAAGGAGAAGGGCCGCAGGACCGGCATCATCGATATGACGTCCGGCGACATGGGCTGGGGTACGCCCGAGATCCGCGCCGAGGAGGGTGCCAAGGCCGGCGCGATCCTCAAGCTCGATGTGCGCGAGTGCCTCGACATGGGGGATTGCCGCGTCGAGGACACGTTCGAGAACCGCGTGAAGGTGGCCAGCGTGATCCGCCGCCACCGGCCCGAGGTCATCCTGTCGCCCTACTACGACCTGCCCATCGGGCGCGGGCTCGGCCACAACGACCACTACAAGTCGGGCCAGATCATCTCGAACGCCTACAACCTGGCGCATCTGGCCAAGGCACCCTGCGAGGGCGAGCCGTTCCAGGCCAAGGCGATCTTCTACTACTTCATCCCGCCCGGGACGCGCCCCACGTTCGTGGTGGACATCACCGCGCAGGCCGAGCAGTGGCTCAATGCCATCGACTGTCATCTCACGCAGTTCTATCACCCCGACCGGCCGCGCCCCGCGAACCTGCCGCATCCGCGCGACGCGTTCGAATCGTACGCGCGTTACTGGGGCTGGCAGATCGGCGTGAAGTACGCGCAGGCGTTCATCGCCACGAGCCCGCTCAAGATCGACGACCCGGTCTCGCTGGTCGAATCGGTGCAGCCGCGGCCATGACGCATACCGCGCCGGTGACCCGCTCGAATGCCGCTCGCCGCGGCTCGCGCGGGTCCCGCGCGCGGACCGCACTCGCGGCGCTGGCCCTGCTCGCCGCGCTCGCCCCTGCCGCGCTTGCCGCTCCCGCAGCCGGAACGCACGAGCAGGCGCTCATCAAGCTCTCCGGCCAGTACTCCGTGCTGCTCACGCGCCACCGGCCCGATCTGGCCGAGCGCTACCAACTGCTGCTGCCGCGCGTGCCGTTCGTGGCGCTCGATGCCGCATCGTTGCCCGCTCACGAGCGCACGCTGCGGGCCATGCTCGACCAGGCGCAGGCGCTGCCCGCGAGCCCCGCGGCCGATTCGCTGCGCGCGCGCCTCACCGCCGAGCTGGCCGACTGCGCCCCCGGCGGCGCGCTCCGCACCGACGCGCTCCTGTGGCTCGACATCGTGGCGGCCGCGGCGCGCGTGCCGCTCACGGCCGGCAAGCTGTCGGCCTGCACGCGCTCGCACCATGCCGCGCAACAGCTCGTGCGGCTACCCGAGGCACTGCGGGGCGCGGCCGTGCTCACCTCGGGGCACGCGCCCGATCCCGTGGCGTTCGAGAGCCGCATCTCAGCCGTGGAGCATTTACTTCGGCGCGAGCTGCCCGAACGGACCGGAGCTTGCATGGAGACCCGGCGCCGTGCGGAGTTCGTCGAGGCGGATTCGCTCGCGGCCGCGTCATTAGCGAAGTTCCGGCGTTGGGTGCTACCCCGACACTGATCCGGGAGCGCGCGAGGCATTGCGTTCTGCAATGCGCCGGGCTGCACAATTACAGCCCTCGCGTTGACCCACCGCACGGACGAAGCTAACTTGCACCCGCTCTATCTGCCGATACCAAGGATGGTTCGGTACCCGGCCCGACCGGGAGTTCATTCGAGGAGGATCCACCATGCGGTTCCGCGCTCCGGGCGTGCTGCTTGCCGCCGCCCTACTCGCGTCATTGGCCACGATGGCCGAAGGCGCGCCCACTCCTGTCATCGCGGGTCCGCCCGAGGTGATCGCGACGGCTGGCCGTACCTCGACGGCGGCCACGCGCCATCGCCGACGCACGCGCCGCCGTCTGCCGCCCCCGGGCGGTGTGTACGCGCGCAACGCCATCCTGCTCGATCCCACCACGGGCGAGGTGCTGTTCGAGAAGAACTCCTCGCGCTCGGTGCCCATCGCCAGCCTCACCAAGCTCATGACGGCCATGGTGTTCCTGGAGCAGAAGCCCGATCTCACGCGCGAGGTCGAGGTCACGCAGACCGAACTGTCGGGCGCGGGCCACACGCAGCTGCGCCGCGGCGAGCACGTGCCGCTGGGCGAACTGCTGCACATGAGCCTCATGTGCTCGGACAACGTGGCCACGCGCGTCATCGCGCGCGAGTCCGGCCTGCCGGGCTCGGACTTCATCGCGCGCATGAACCGCAAGGCCGTGGAGCTGGGCCTCACGGGTTCGCGCTTCACCGAGTTCACCGGCCTCGATGAGCACAACGTGTCCACGGCCTCGGATGTGGCGCGCCTGCTGCACGCGGCCGCCAACGAGCCGTTGATCCAGCAGATCACCACCACGCGCTCGTACGAGTTCCGCACGGCGCGCCGCTGGCACGCGATCAACAACACGAACCGCTTGCTCTACAGCCGCTACGAGATCATGGGTGGCAAGACCGGCTTCATCCTCGAGGCGGGTTATTGCTTCGCCACGTGGGTCCGCACCGATGGCCGCGACCTGATCGCGGTGGTGCTCGGCGCGCCCACCAACGCCACGCGTTTCGCCGATGCCGTGCGGTTGCTGCAGAAGGCGCAGGCCCCGCCGGTCACGCAGTCGCAGCCGTAGTGAAGTCGGCCGCCGCATCCTCGACCGCCCCGTCACCGAAAGGTGGCTGGGCGGTCGCCGCTTTTGCGGGCTTCGTCGCCGGCTTCGCGGGCGGACTGTTCGGCGTGGGTGGCGGCATCATCCTGGTGCCCATGCTCACCGGCATGCTGGCTTTGTCGCAGCATCAGGCGCACGGCACCAGCCTGGCGGCCATTGGCGCCACCGCCATTGCCGGGCTCGTGGTGTATGGCCTGGCTGGGCAGGTGGCGTGGCTGCCCGCGTTGCTCATGAGTGCGGCGAGCGTGTTCACCGCACGCTGGGGCGCACGGTTGGCGGCGCGCACCAGTCGCGAGCGGCTGACCGGTGCGTTCTTGGTGCTGCTCATCGTGGTCGCGGCCCGCATCCTGTGGAAGGCGCCCAGCGGATCGGCCGAGCATGCGCTCACCGGGGCCGTGGGCGTGGCCGCCTCGCTGGGCGTGGGCGCGGCCGTGGGCCTGCTGGCCGGCTACATGGGCGTGGGCGGCGGCATCATCGCCGTGCCCGCGCTCACACTGCTCTTTGGCATGTCACAGCAGATGGCGCAGGGCACCAGCCTGGCGCTGATCCTGGTGACCGCCCCGGTCGGGGCGTTCGAGCACGACCGGTTGGGCAACGTGTCGCGGCGTCACCTGCCCGGGCTGGCGCTGGGTGCCGTGATCGGCTCACCGCTCGCCTCGTGGGCCGCCCAGCACCTGCCGCAGGCCGGTCTGGCCCGCGGTTTCGCCGTGTTCATCCTGGCGAACGTGGCCCGCATGATCTGGGTGAGCCGCGCCAAGTCCAAGCGCGCCAGCGGGTAGCCGGAATCGCCGGGATCGCCCCCGGAAGTGGTTGCGTACGTGCCCATGCCGGGCAGCCACTTCGCGTCCCCTGCCCCGTCGGGTGAACCAGAGCTAAACCCTTTCGGGCAAGTGTGTTTCGGGTGTGGAACAAATGGCCCGACCGTCATTCTGTGCTTGCCCTGAGCATTGCAAATTGCGCATTCTTACCCTGTCTCGCGGTCGCGAGCTCGGCCTTTGCTGCAAACGCGGTCCGCATCAGCCAGGTGTACGGCGGCGGCGGCGGCTCGACGGGCACGTACCTGCGTGACTACGTCGAGATCTACAACAACGGCAACACGCCGGTGAACATCGGTGGTTGGACGCTCCAGTACGGCTCGGCTGCCGGCAACTGGGGTAGCTCGGCGGGCAACATCTTCACGTTCCCGGTCGGCACCACGATCCAGCCCTGCCAGTACATGCTGCTCGAGGCTGGCGCCTCGGGTACGGCGGGTGTCGCGCTTCCGGTCGCCGCGGACTTCTCGACGGCTCTCACGGGCTTCTCGATGAGCGGCACGACCGGCAAGGTCGCGCTGTTCTCGACGGGCACGGGCAATGCGAACGTGGCGTGCGGCGCTGAGGCGGTCGGCACGATCGTCGACAAGGTCTCGTACGGCGGTGGCAACTGCCCCGAAGGCACGAACGTCGGCACGCTGTCGTCCACGCAGGGCGCGGTGCGTAACAACGCCGGTGTCACGGACACGGACAACAACCTGGCGGACTTCACGATCGTCGCCAACCCGGTGCCGCGCAACTCGGCGTCGCCGCGTAACGCCTCGTGCCTCGTCACGCCGACCAGCAAGTCGACGTGGGGCGCGGTGAAGTCGATCTACCGGTAAGCCTCTCGCGGCCGGGCTCGCCCGGCTGCACACGCTGTCGAAGGTTCGCTGGTTCGCCAGCCGATCACCTTCGCTCGCGACGAGACCCCGCACTCGCAAGGGTGCGGGGTTTCGTTTTGTGCGCGCGTGGCCATGACCGTGCGCAATGCACGCGTGCACCATGCATCCTGCAACGGCACGCCCGCCCCGCGGGCTCACACCCATCGCGGCAACACGTGCGCTGACACGGGCTTCGCCCCGGCCCTCGCAGGTTCTTGCAGGCCTGTTGCGCAACCCTCGTGCCGACTGGCGCTTGCACGAATGGCGCACGCGAAGGGCTCCTCCGGCCGACACCTTGCAAGAGAGTAAGGGTGGGGCATTCCGTCCTGCGTGCCCCTCCTGATCGCTCGATGCTGGCCCGCACCCCACGCCAAGGAGGGCACATGGCTCGGCCGTCCCGTACCCGCTCGCTGCAGAGCGGACGCCGCACGCTGCGCGCCACGGCTGCGCTGGAAGCGCCCGCCACGCCGAGCGGTCCGGGGACCGACCGCGGCATCGCGCCGATCAACACCGGCACGCTGCCGCCCGAGGTGGCCCGCCGCGCCCAGCGCGAGATGGACCGCCTGCGCCGCCTGCCCACCGGCTCGCCCGAGGCCGCGCAGGTGCGCGCCTATCTGCAGTGGCTGTGGACCACGCCGTGGGAGACCTCGAGCAACGAGGACGCCGACCTGCGCCACGTGCAGGCGCAGCTCGAGCAGCAGCATCTGGGGCTCACCAAGGCGAAAGAACGCATCCTCGAGTACCTCGCGGTGCGCCGCTTGAAGCGCGACCTGCCCGGCCCTGCGCTGTGCATCGTGGGCCCGCACGGTACCGGCAAGACGTCGTTGGGTAGCGAGGTGGCGCGCGCGCTGGGCCGTCCGTTCGCGCGCGTCAACGTGAGCGGCACGTCGGATGCCGCCGAGCTCGTGGGTGATCCGCGCAACGCACCGGGCTCGCAGCCCGGCAAGATCCTGCGCGCGGTGCGCAATGCCGGCGTGCGCAATCCCGTGTTGCTCATCGATGGCGTCGATCGCCTGGTGGGCGAAGGCGGTCATGGCGTGGCCGAGGTACTGCTCGAGTTGCTCGACCCCGAGAGCGCGTCGCAGTTCACCGATCACTATCTGGGCGTGCCCATCGATCTGTCGCATGCCGTGGTCATCATGTGCGCGAACCAGCTCGAGCTGGTGCCCGACGCTTTGCAGGAGCGCATCGAGGTCATCGAGGTGCCCGGCTACTCGGAGGACGAGAAGCTCGAGATCGCGCGCCGCTTCCTGCTGCCGCGACAGCTGGCCGAGCATGGCTTGAGCGGGCGCGACCTGGCGCTGGGCGATGAGACCGTGCGCGCCATCGTGCGCCACTACACGCTCGAGGCCGGTGTGCGCGCGCTGTCGCGCCAGATCGCCACGCTGTGCCGCAAGGTCGCACGTGCGCGTGCGACCGGCGATCCCAAGCGCCACACGATCACGTCTGCGCATCTCGAGGACTATCTGGGGCATCGCGTGTACCAGCCCGAGATGGTCGGCAAGGAAGATGAAGTCGGCGTGGCCATGGGTCTGGCTTGGACCGCGGCGGGTGGTGAGGTGCTCGTGGTCGAGGCCATCAAGATGCCGGGCGCGGGCCGCGTGGTGCTGACCGGCCAACTGGGCGACGTCATGAAGGAGAGCGTGCAGGCGGCGCACTCATACGTGCGTTCGCGCGCGCAGTCACTCGACATCCCCGCCGATGCCTTTGGTCGCTTCGACATCCATGTGCACTTCCCCGCCGCGGGCGTGCCCAAGGACGGCCCGTCGGCCGGTATCACGGTGGGCATGGTGATCGCGAGCGTGCTGAGTGACCGCGCCATTCACCACGACATCGCCATGACCGGCGAAGTGAGCCTGCGCGGCAATGTGCTGCCCGTGGGCGGCATGCGCGAGAAGGCGCTGGCCGCGTATCGCGCCGGGTTCCGCGCGCTGTTGTTCCCGGCCGCGAATCTCAAGGACGTCGACGACATCCCGCTCGATGTGCGCGAGAAGCTCGAACTCATGGCCGTCGAGACCATGGACGAGGTGTTCGAGTACGCGCTCTCGCCGATCATCATGCCCGCCAACATGAACGGTGGATTCATGGTGGAGGCCGCCGGGGACGGCGAGGAGACCGAAGAGGTCGAGGTCGAGATCGAGGTGGAGGAAGAGGAGTAGCGAGGACGGGGCGCGCCTAACGCAGCGCGGCGGCCGTGTGCCGCGCGATACGCGCACCCGCTTCCTTCACGTCCTCTGCTCGCGTGCAGAGCGCGAGC
>JAIOPA010000250.1 GCA_021414165.1 Candidatus Eiseniibacteriota bacterium | reverse complement strand
TGGTGGGGCCTCGATCCCGCCGCGCACGCCAGCGGCAGCGCGGCCGATCTCGCGCAGCAGTTCGGCGAGCTGTTCACGGATTCGGTCAAGCTGCGCCTGCGCGCCGATGTCGAGGTGGGTTCGTGCCTCTCGGGCGGGCTCGATTCGAGCGCGGTCGTGACCACCGCCGGCAAGCTCGCGAACAAGGGGCTGCACGCGTTCACCTGCGCCTACGATGAGGGCCCGGCGTTCGACGAGCGTCCCTATGTGCGCGCGGTGTGCGAGGCCAGCGGCGCCACGTCGCATGTGGTGGTGCCCGATGGCTCGGACTTCTGGAACGTGTTCGATGCGCTCGCCGATCAGCAGGGCGAGCCCACGGCCGGCCCAGGCGTGTACTCGCAGTGGCAGGTCATGAAGCTTGCGAACGCCAAGGGTCTCAAGGTGTTATTGGACGGTCAGGGCGGCGACGAGACGCTGGCCGGTTACTTCCGCTATCTGCCCACGCGCCTGCGCGACCTCGCCGTGGCGGGGCAGTGGGGCGAGTTCGGCTCGCTGTGGGGACCGGTCGTCGACAAGCTCGGCCTGGGCACCGTGGCGCTGCACACGTTCGAGCCGTTCCTGCCTGCGCCGCTCGTGGCCGCGCTGCGCCGCCAGTTCGGTCAGGGCAAGGACCTCGTGCTGTCGAGCGCGCTGCGTCATGTGGGCTCCAACGCACCCCACATCCATGGTTCGTCGCGTTCGGCGTTGTGGGACCAGCTCGCGTTCGACACCACCGTGCGTCAGCTGCCGAGCCTGTTGCGCTACGAGGATCGCAGCAGCATGGCGTTCGGTATCGAGACGCGCCTGCCGTTCCTCGATTATCGCCTCGTCGAGTTCGCGTTCTCGCTGCCCGACACCGCGCGCCTCGATGGCGTGGTGACCAAGGCCATCGCGCGCCGCGCGCTGGGCGATCGCGTGCCCAAGACGGTGCTCGAGCGCCGCGACAAGATGGGCTTCGAGACGCCCACCGACCTGTGGCTGCGGGGCCGTTATGCCGCCGACGTGCGTGCACGGCTCACGCGCAAGGGACCGTTCCAGGAGTGGGTCGATCCGGGCGTCGTCGCCAGCTCGCTCGACGACTACCTGGCCGGCCGCCGCGACATCGGTCTGCAGATCTGGCGTTGGCTGTCGCTCGAGGCGTGGTCGCAGCGTTACCTGGAGCGCGATCCGCGTGTCACGGGCCGCTCGGGCCAGGGCTCGATCCATGCCGGCCAGCACGTGGGCTATGTCGAGGCCGTCGCGCGCCACGAGGATGAACTCGCGGCAGGGATCCTGGCTGGATAGCTGAACTTGGACCTGCTCGTCCTGTCGGAGGTGCGTTGGGGCTACTTCCGCACGCGGAAGCAGTTCCTGCTGTCGCGCTTCCCGGCCCCGTGGCGGATCTTCTTCGCTCAGCCCCCGGCGTTCGGGGCCGATGACCCGTGGGAACCCCGGCAGGAGGGGCGGGTCACGGTCTTCACCGTGCCGTTCCTCAAGCCGGGCACCACGAGCGGCGCCGATAACCGGCTGGCGGCCACCGCCCCCGGGCGCTGGTCGCTCGAGACCGCGGCCGAGGCCTATCTGGGCCGCATGCTGGCGCGGCTCGGGGTGGACCCCGAACCGGTCGTCCTGGCGAGCAACATCTACGCGCCCGGACTGCTTTCGCGGCTCCGTAAGAAGCTGGTACTCTATGACTTCAACGACCACCCCCTGCAGTTCTCCGGCGCCCCCGAGTGGGCGGCGCCCTACCTGCGGCGCACCCTCGCGCAGGCACAGGGGGTGTTCGTC
>JAIOPA010000249.1 GCA_021414165.1 Candidatus Eiseniibacteriota bacterium | reverse complement strand
AACATGTTCGTGGTGGTCTGGAACCGGCCGAGTGAGACACCCTGCACCGGGTGGCCGAACTCGTAGCCCGTCGAACCCGTGAGCGGGCCATAGATCTGATAACGCGGGTCGTTCACGTCGTCGTACGCCATGTCGCGCGTGTCCGTGTAGTTCTGGCGCAGATCGACCTGGTAGTAGCGCTTGGGGCTGAGCGTGTGCGTGAACGTGAGCCCATGCACGATGTTCAGCGAGCGCACGCGCGTGCCGGCATCCGGCAGCAGGTGCAGGTCCCAGCCGATGTTGCGCGCATCGACCGCGTTGCCCAGGAACTGGTACGCGATCTCCTTGCCCTCGAACGCGCGGTTCGACAGCTTGAACAGCCCGCTCCACTCCTTGGTGCGCGACAGCGGCACGCGCTCGCCGTCGCCATCGGGTGAGTTCGCCTTGGTCGCGGCCGCGCCATCGCCGGTCTGCGCCTGCGTGAAGCGCCGCGTCGCGTAGTACGCGCCGTCGCTCACATGCCGGCTGCCGTTGGCGAGGAACGTGGTCTTGTTCAAGAACGTCGGCCCCGAGAACGTGACCTGGAAGTCCTGCTTGGCCCACGGGTTCGCATCGAACGCCTGGCCGCGCGACGACTCGCTGTACAGGAAGCCACCCGACAAGGCCTCGGCATCCCACGCGAACTGCTCGGTTCCGCGGCGCAGCACGGCGTTCACCACGCCGCTCATGGCCTGGCCGTACTCGGCATCGAACGTGCCCGAGACGACCTGCACTTCCTCCAGCAGCGAGCGGTCGAGCCGTACGGAGTTCGAGTTGTCGAACGGGTTGTTCACGCTCACGCCGTCGACCTGGTACTGCACCTCGTTCTGGCGGCCACCGCGGAAGTGGCCATCGACCACGCCGGCCTGCAGGTTCACGACGTCCTGCAGTTCCTGCACCGGCAGCTTCTCGATCTCCTCGCGCGGCACGATCGCCACCGTGCTCGTGCGGTTGATCTCGACGACGGGACGCTTGGCCGAGACCACCACTTCCTGCATCTGCACCGGTGCTTCTTCCAGCACCAGGTCGAGCTTGGTGGCTTCGTCGGCCGACACCAGCACGCTCGTGGTGGTGACCGCGCGATACCCCACGAGGCTGGCGCGCACCGTGTAGGAGCCGGCCGGGATGTTGATGATCGTGAAGCGGCCGTCCTCACCGCTCATGGCACCCAGCGCCACACCGATCATGCCCACGGTGACACCCGCGAGCGGCTGCTTCTTGCCGTCCAACACGCGGCCGCTGATGCGGCCCGAGGTGCCGGCTGCCGCCGGCGTGGCGAACTGCGTGAGGCCGAGCGCCACCAGCGTGGCGCACAATGCGGCGCCCCACACGAGCCTCATGACCCATCCGTGGACCAGACCTGTGCGCGACACGCGACGCGGGACTGCGATCGACCGGCTGTGCACTCGGGGTTCGCCTCCGGGGAATACGACGGCGGCGAGCCCCCTACGGGGCCCGCCGCCGCTCTACTTCTTAACGGATGACCAGCGCGCGGCCGTTCAAGGCCGCACGGACCGCGCCCGAGGCCGGGTCGGTCATGCGCAGGCGATACAGGTACACGCCCGCGGCGCCACGGAAGCCGGCGATCGGGGCGCTGCGCTCACCCGCGGGCTGCACGCCCAGGTCGACCGAGTGCACCGGACGGCCCTGCGGATCGAACACATCGAGCTGCACACGCGCCGCCGACGGCAGACGGAAGCGCACGGTCGTCGCCGAGCGGAACGGATTCGGCGTCGCACCCAGCAGCACGTAGCCGTGGCTCGAGGGGCCGGGCTGCGGCGCATCGAGCAGCACGTTCGTGAACGGGTCCATGTACGACCACGCCGGGCAGCACGTGTTGTCGTACTCGGCCGCCCACCACGTGCGCGTGCCGTAGCTGTCCGTGAACGGCACGAACGAGTCGCCGTCATAGTGGTTCACGTTGAAGAACACGACACCGTCACCACGGCCGGCCGGATAGCCGATCTTGGTGAGGTCGATCACCAACTCGGCCGTGTAGCCCGTGTCGATGTTCGAGCCGAGCGTGTCGAGCGTTGTGCCGGCCTTGAGCTGCAGCCGCACGCGCGCGCCGCCATTGTTGACGAGCGTGGTGAGGAAGTCGCCCGTGCGCGCACCACCCGTGGGGCTCACATCGAACGTGAGCCGGTGCGGCTGGAGCGTGGCATCGAAGCTCTCGCGCGCCACGCGGTCGTAGATGCCGACCACGAAGCCGTCCATGCGGTCCACGAGCGGGTAGCTCTGCACCGCCGCGTCGCGCACATCGAAGCCGATGAACAGCGAGTCGTCACGGAAGAAGTACTTGACCGTGCAGTCCGCCGGATCGAGCACCGCCGCCAGACCACCGTTGACCGGCGGCTGGTACTGGCCCGAGCGCCACTTGAGGATGCCCGGGTAGCTGTTACGCAGCACATCGTCGCCATAGCGGATGTCGAACGTGGCCGCGTGCGCCCACACCGCATCGGACAGCAGACCGTCGATGTTCGGCGAGGCGAACAACTGGCCGTTCGGCACGATCAACTCGGGGCCCGTGTACGGCAGCGGACCGCTGTTCACCGTGACGCTGGGCTTGCACATGATGCGGACTTCGTTATAGCCCATCGAGTTGCCCCACGGCCCCTGCCACCACACACGGTTGGAGGCGAGGTTGATGGGCACGATCGGCCAGTAGTTGTCGTTGTCGTAGATCGACAGGTTGAACTCGACGATGTCGCCGTTCGGCTGCGTGATGTCGTAGCCCGTCGCCGACAGGTCGAACTTCATCTCGACCACCCACGACGTATCGGGGCCACCGGCATCCTGGTTCGCGATGCCGTGCACCTTGGTGACGGCGTCCCACGCGGCGATCTGCGCCGGCGAACGCGGCGGGCCCGAGTACGACGGGTTCTGCGCGAACGGCCCACCGGCGAACGCCGGCTGACGGCCGGCCGGCTGCGGATCCGTGGCGACCGGGTCGTTATCCCACCAGACATAGAAGTGCTCGACCGGGCCCGCAGGACGGCCACCGCTCAGGTGATCCTTGAGCGCCATGAGCAGACCATCGAAGCGGTTGAAGTTCTTGGAGCCACCGATCGACTTGTCCGGCAGCGTGACGCCCATATAGAGGATGTTGTTGCGCGTGAGGAACCGGACCTCGGCGCGAGTGGGATCGGTCGGCGCGAAACCGCCCTCGAACTTGTAGCCGCTACCCGGGATGCCGAGATCGGTCCCGAAGTTGAGCGTCTTGGATTCCGCCAGTGCCCATTCGGGCTCATCGAGGATGCCGTCGAGGACGATCGGAGCGCCTGCAGTGGAACGCGCCCAGATGACGTCCTGCCGCGGCGGCTGGGCGTGTGCCGTGGCGACGAACGCCAGAGCCGCGCACAGGATGGCGAGTGAAACGACTCGCTTCATGGTGCTACCTCCCTCAGCCGTGAACGAATGATGTGGGATCGATGATGTGGGGCGCTCGCGGCCCCGGCGACCTCGCCGCAGGAGCTGAACGGCTCAAGGTTCGCACAGCGCCGCGCGGTCCGGGAGTGGATCCCGTACCGGGCGATGTAAACGATTACATCGGGGCTACCACCGTGTCAACGCCTCGTGAAGGAACCCGGCCGGAATCCTGCCCAGCGCGACGCATTCCGGCCACCCGAAGGCCAGGCGCGGCCGGACTAGACCGTGCGCCCGACGACCTCGGCGATGGTGCGGATCTGCTTCACCATCTCGGCGAACTGCTCCGGGTAGAGCGACTGGGCACCGTCCGACAGCACGCGGTCGGGGTCATGGTGCACTTCCACGATGACGCCGTCCGCCCCCGCCGCGATCGAGGCGCGCGCCATGGGCGCGACCTTGTTGCGGATGCCCACGCCATGCGACGGGTCCACGATGACCGGCAGGTGCGACAGCTCCTTCACCACCGGCACGGCGTTCAGGTCGAGCGTGTTGCGCGTGTAGGTCTCGAACGTGCGGATGCCGCGCTCGCACAGCATGACCTGGCGGTTGCCGCGCGCCATGATGTGTTCGGCCGACAGCAGCCACTCCTCGATCGTGCTCGAGAGACCGCGCTTCAACAGGATCGGCTTCTCGGTGTGCCCCACCACGCGCAGCAGCGCGTAGTTCTGCATGTTGCGCGCACCGATCTGCAGGATATCGCTGTAGCGCGCGAGCAACGGCACCATGTCGGGCTCCATGACCTCGGAGACCACCGCGAGCCCGTAAGCGTCGGCGGCACGGCGCATGAGCTTCAGGCCCTCTTCGCCAAGGCCTTGAAACGCGTAGGGCGACGTGCGCGGCTTGAACGCGCCGCCGCGCAGCACGGTCGCGCCGGCCTCGGCCACGGCCTTGGCGATCGTGAACATCTGCTCCTCGCCCTCGACCGAGCACGGACCCGCCATGACCGCGATCTGCGGGCCGCCGATCGCGATGCGGCCCACGCTGATCACCGTGTCGTGCGGATGGAACGCGCGGCTCGCCAGCTTGAACGGCTTGGACAGCTTGGCGACCGACTCCACGCCGGACCACGACTCGACCTGCTTGGGGTCGATCGCGCCCAGATCACCCACCGCAGCGAAGCGCACGCGGCCATCATGTTCGGTCCGGTGCACCGCCAGACCGGCCATGCGCAAGCGCGCGCCGACATCGGCGACGGTCGCTTCGGGCGTCTGTGGCTTCAGGACGACGAGCATCGGGGACTCCGTGGGATACGGGGGCTAACAAAGAAGCCCACGCCGTCTTGGCATGGGCTGGGAGATCGGGTGCGTAGGTGCCGTCAACGGACGAACGCGATCTCCCGGCCGCGCCAATAAAAAGCGCGCCAGCACCAGAAGAGGTCGGTCCAGAAAGCGTTGCGCAAGTGCGGGCTCCGTATGAGGGAAGGCAATCGAGTCCGCGTAAGCGTATCACCCGTGAGACACAAGGGTCAACGCCGCTCCTCTGGCTAGCGGACCACCACGAACCGGCGCGTCAGCGTGCCCGCCGGCGTACGCAGCTGCGCGAAGTACGCCCCTGCCCCCGCCCACTCGCCCGACTCGTCGCGCCCGTCCCAGGCCACGCTCTGCGGGCCCGCCCCGAACGCACCCGTGGCCAATGCGCGCACCCGGCGGCCCGAGAGGTCGAACAACTCGAGCGAGGCCTGTCCGGCGGCAGGCAACTCGAACCGGAACCGCGTGCCCGCTCGCACCGGGTTCGGCCACGCGCCGGCGAACGCCAACCGGGCCTGGGCATGTGGCACGTCCGTGGTGGCCGCGGGCGTGAGCAGGTACGCGCGCGACTTGCCCTGCGGGTTCAGGCCCTCGCCCACGATGGCGCCATTCGCGTCGATGTCACTGGCCGACGACAGGAACCAACCGCTGCCGGGTGGCAGCAGCGTGTTGAGGTCCACGATCTGATCGCCCTGCCACAGGAAGGCGGCCTGCGTGCCATCGGCTCGCGTGGATGCGCCCACCACCTGCCCCAGGTTGTTGAGTCCGAACGCCGCGCTGTAGATGCCGCCCAAGGTGCCCACGCTCTTCATGATGCCGTCGGCCCACACGAAGCCGCGCGAGGCGGGATTGTTGGGTTCGATCATGGACCAGCCGCA
The DNA here is from genome assembly GCA_021414165.1 of Candidatus Eiseniibacteriota bacterium. Classification (GTDB taxonomy): domain Bacteria; phylum Eisenbacteria; class RBG-16-71-46; order RBG-16-71-46; family RBG-16-71-46; genus JAIOPA01. Next base: position 2,561 of record JAIOPA010000249.1, on the reverse strand, counting down.
CACCTGCACGAGGTCGTTGATGTCGTGCGCGTGGCTCGCGGGCCCGCCGAGCGTGCCGAGGTCGTAGAGCGGACTGCCGGGCTTGCTGAGGAACGCATGGAACTCGTCATCGCCCTCGATCTGCGCCATGCCGGTGATGTCGCCCCACTGGTTGATGCCCGACGCACGGCTCTGCGATCCACCGATCGTCCCCAGGTCGTGCAGCGCGCCGCCCTCCCACCAGAACGCGCGCTCGCGGCCCAGCAGATCGAACGACGAGCCCACCACGATGCCGGCATCGTTCAGGTCGAGCGCATCGGACACGTTGCCACCGAACGTGCCCAGGTCGGTCATGACGCCGCCCTGCCACAGGAACGCGCGCTGCCACGCGAGCCCGGGCAGGTACGCCCAGCCCACCACCTGGCCGTGCGAGTTCACCGCACGCGCCAGACTCTGCGTGCCACCGAGCGTGCCCAGGTCCACCACCGTGCCGCGGTCGTTGAGCATGGCATGCACGAAGCTCGAGCCGGCCACGAACGAGTAGCCCACCGAGACCCCGCCGCGATGGGCGTAGGCGCCACTGCCGCGCACTCCCCCCAGGCTGCCGAGGTCGGTGAGGTGGTAGCTCTGCTGTGCGCGCGATGGCGCGGCCACGAGCATCGCGAGTGACGCGACGGCGGCGAGCCAGCGGCGAAGCTGTGCGCGAGCGATCATGCGAGCGACTCCATGAGCCATGCACCGGTCGGGTACGCGGCCAGCCGGGGCCATGCGCCCCGGCTCACGGATACCCCGCAGCAGAGCGTCCTGCTCCGGCGATCTCCGTGCGGCAAGACTAACGCACCCGGAGTGCCCGGGTCACGCCCGGATCCGGGTGCGTCGCGATCCTGCTAGCGCTCGCGGCCCCGCAGGGCGCGCTGGTGCAGCCACGCATCCATGAGCGTCAGCGCCAGCATGGCCTCGGCCACCGGCACGACGCGCGGGCAGATGCAGGGGTCGTGGCGGCCCTCGATGGCCACCATCTCGGTGCCACCGTCCTTGCGCGCCATCTTCTGCGTCTTGCCGATGCTCGTGGCGGGCCGCACGGCCACCCGCACCACGATCTCGTTGCCGTTCGAGATGCCGCCCGAGATGCCACCGGCGAAGTTCGTCTCGTAGCGTTCGCCATCGAACACATCGTTGGTCTCGGATCCACGCAGCCGGCTCATGCCGAAGCCGCCGCCGATCTCGACGCCCTTGGTGGCCGGGATGCTCAGCATGGCCGCACCGAGCCGCGCATCGAGCTTGTCCATGGTGGGGTCGCCCCAGCCCGCGGGCACACCGCGCGCCACCACCTCGACCACACCACCCACCGAGTCACGCTCATCACGCGCCTTCTCGATCACGCTCTGCATCATGCGCGCCGCATCGGCATCGGGACAGCGCACCGGGTTCATCTCGGCCTGCGGCCAGTCGCGCTGCGTGGCTTCCACGTCGGCCACCCGCACCGTGCCGCCCACGATGTGCACGCCCACCGTGGCCAGCGCACCCTTGGCGATCGCACCCGCTGCCACGCGCCCCAGCGTCTCTCGGCCCGACGAGCGGCCGCCGCCCCGATGATCGCGCAAGCTGTACTTCTCGAAGTACGCATAGTCGGCGTGGCCCGGACGGAACACGTCCTTCAACGTGTCGTAGTCCTTGGAGCGCTGGTCGGTGTTGCGCACCAGCATGGCGATCGGGCTGCCCAACGAGACGCCCTCGAATACGCCCGACAGGATCTCGACGCGGTCGGCCTCCTGACGCTGCGTGGTGATCGCGCTTTGGCCCGGCCGGCGCCGGTCCAGCTCCAGTTGGATCGCGGCCAGGTCCACGGCGAAGCCGGGCGGCATGCCGTCGATGACCACACCCACGCCACCACCGTGCGATTCGCCGAACGTGGTGATCTTGAACAACTCGCCGAACGTGGAGGACATCTACTTCCTCTTCCCGGCGGACTTTTTCGCGGGCTTGGGCTTGGCGCTCGACTTGGAAGCCGCTTTGGCCGCCGCCTTCAACGCCGCCTCGTTCGTGCGCTTGCGATAGGCCACATGCCCCTGGACCATCTTCTCGAACTGACAGAGGTACGTGGGCCGGATGTCGGCGCGCGCATCGGGGATCACCGACTTGATGCGCTCCCACGACACCACGTCCTCGCCCGTGTGATCGAAGAACAACTCCTCGTGCAGCACGCCGCGGTTGACGAGCGTGGCGACCATCTCCCAATACGACGTGGCCATGCGGAACCAGCGGTCCTCATCGACGCTCGAGAGATAACGCGACTTGATGTCGGCCCACGTCGTGGCCTTGAACTCCGAGATCAGCCACGTGCGCGCCCGGCGCAGCTCGGGGTCACGGCGGATCTCGTACAGGTGCAGCAGCAGCTCGGCATCGGCGTGCGAGGGCTTGCGCATGTCAGTTCTCCCGTGCGGTGAGCAAGGTGATGGTGGTGGGACGGATCACTTCCCGTCCCACTTGGGGCTCCGGCCCGGCGTCCACGAGGCACCGGCGGCCTCGGCCTGATCGCCGAGTTCACGCAGGCCATCGAGCACGCTCTTGAGTTCCGCGAT
>JAIOPA010000206.1 GCA_021414165.1 Candidatus Eiseniibacteriota bacterium | reverse complement strand
CGCGACCGTCTCCGGAGCCTTGCCCACGCGCACCTGCGGCAAGTGGTCGAACGCGTGGTTCAGCGCGAACCACTCGCTGCGTGGTCCGACGACGTGGGGCGCGGCGCGTCCCAGGCAGGCGGCGGCGGGAACACGAGCTGTACGCCGGCGTACGCCGTGCCCGGCGGCACCACGGCCGGTACGTGGTGCTCGACCGCGGGCAGCGACTTCAGGAACGCGGCGATCGCGTAGGCGTCGGCATCGGTGAGCAGCGCATAGTTGGGCCACGGCATGGGCGGCAGCAGCGTGCTGCCGTCGGGGCGAACGCCCGTGCGCAGCGCGTTCACGATCTGCGCTTCGCTCCACCCCCCGATGCCCGTCTGCGCATGAGGCGTGAGGTTGCGTGCGAACGACACGCCCCACGGGCCGCTCCAACCCAACTCGCTGCCCGAGAGCTGCCGCGCGAAGTCGGGTGCGCCGTAGAACATGCCCGGCGTATGACAGTCATTGCAGCCCATGGTCGTGGCGAGATAGCGGCCGCGCTCGATCTTCTGGGCACGCGTATCGGTCTTGCGGGCCACCGCGCCCGAGATGCCGGTGACGGCGGCGAGACTGGCGATGACGAGTGCGGTGGCGGTGATGATCCGGGTGAGACGCATGGCGTCCTCCTGCTCACGAGCCGGCGGTCGAGCGGCGCCCGACGGTGTCTCCGGGGCTCCGCAGGCCGCGGCGGCGGCTCGTGCAACGCGTAGATAGACGCACAGTTAGTGCGTTGCGTTGCATGCTCTTAGGAGCCATTCTTCATGCGACTTGGCATGGCCCGTTCGGGCCATCGCGCAACATACGAACTCAAGCGCGCAAGTCGTTGCACGCACATGGGGGCGCGGCCTGAAGAGCCATCGGGGACACACGCACCCGAGGCGGCGAGCGTGGCTAGAGCTTGCCCTCGCGCGCCACGAACGCGACCGCTGCCGCGCGTGAGGGCAGGTCGAGTCGCTTGAGGATGTTCGCCACATGGCGCTTGATCGTGTGCTCGCTCAGGTGCAGCTCGGCGGCGACCTGCTTGTTGCTCATGCCCTGCGCCACGAGCCGCAGCACCTCGAGCTCACGCGCGCTCAGGGGCAGCTTCGCGGGCTCAGGCATGTGCTGCATGGACGCGTTGAACGGTAGCCCACGCTGCAGCGCGTCCACGCGGGGCTGCGCTCCCAACCGGCTCAGGATCGCCATGCCCTGCTCGCGCTCGGCATGCCCCGCGGCCTCGCGCCCCAGCAACTGCAACGCCTCGCCGAGCCCGATACGCGACACCGCCTCGCGGAACGGCAGCGCGGCCTGTTGCGCACCATCGATCGCGTCCTCGAAATGCACGCGCGCTTGCTCGTGCTGGCCCCGGAGAAGCGCGATACGCCCCCACGAATGCGCCGCCGCGGCGCGTGGCCCCGGCGTGCCCGCCACGGCCGCCAATCGCGTCACCGCCTGGGCCGCCGCATCGGCCCCGGCCATGTCGCCGGTCGCCGCGCGCATGAGCGCCAGGTTCAGCTCGGTTCGATAGCGCGGCAGGATCGCCACCTCGGGCAGGTTGCGTAGCTGACGCTCGAGCAGGTCGCGCGCGGTGGCGGCATCGCCACGCTCGAACGCGATGGTCGCGAGCCCCAGCGCCACATACGGCGACGTGCCACCGGCACGGAAATGCGTCTCGGCCTCGTCGAGCCGGCCCTGCCGCAGCCGCAACAACCCACGCTCGGCCTCGAGCTGCGTGCGCACGTAGTGCGTGGCCAGACCCTCCATGGCCAGCACGCGCTCGGCCTCGGCCCACTCCCCGCGCTCGATGAGGGCATGCGCGAGATGATTGCGCACGAGCCCCTCGAGTAACGGCATCGGCCGGTCGGAGTGCATGCGCTCGATCGTGCGGAACCACTGCGCCGAGCGCGTGTAGTCCTCGATCAGCTCGCAGGCGCGCAGCATCTGCCCGATCACCGTGGCCACGCTCACCGGGTCGCGCACGTAACCGGTGGCCGCCAGGCTCGCACTGTGATCGAGTTGCCGCAGCCCCTCGGCCACCTGCCCGCGATGGATGGCCAGGAACCCCATGGCCGCGAGTCCTTCGGCCTCGAGCGCATGATCGCCGTGCTGCACGCCCAAGGCGTGGGCGCGTTGTGCGCTCTCGAACGCGGCCTCGAACGCGTAGCGCGGATGATGCACCCACAGCGCGCGCGCCAACTCGAGCCAGCCATGCTCGGCGCGCTCCTCCACCGTGGCCAGCAGTTGCGCGGCCCGATCGATGTAACCCAGACACACCGCGTGGTCGCCATCGAGCGCGAGCCGGCCGCAGGCGTTGTCGAGCGTGGTCCGCGCCATGTCGAGGACCGAACCCCGCGCGGTGTAGCCCTCGTTCGCCGCGACGACATGACGCTGCATGGCGGGCAGGTCGAACAATGCGAAGCAGGCCCTCGCCATGATCTCGTGCGCCTCGGGTGCGAGATCGGCGCGTTCGGGGAACGCCTGGATCACCGCCTGCCAATCGCCGCGCTGCATGGCCGCGCGGGCCAGGCCCTGCGCGACCTCCGCCGCCGTATCGCCGATGCGGCCGTCCGGCATGAGGCCTATCCGTTCCCCTGCAACTGCCAGGCCGCGAGCCCGGCGCCGATCACACCGGCGCGTTCACCGAGGGTGGCTGGCACGATGCGCAGGTGCTGACGGTGCGAGGCGAGCATGTAGCGCTTGCACGACGCCTCGAGCGGGCCGAACAGCTTGGGGCCCGCCTGCGCCACACCGCCACCGATCACGATGACATCCGGGTTCAACAGCGCGGTGGCGGCCGACACCATGCGCGCCAGATGATCGACCATGCGCGCAATGGCCTCGGCGGCGCGCGGATCGCTCGACTCGAACACCTCGCGCGCGTTGCTCACGTCGAGCCCCGCCTCGCGCGCACGCGCGATGAGCCCCGAGCCACTCGCCATGGGCTCGGCGCACCCCACCACGCCGCAGCCGCAGGCCGGGCCGGTGCTTCCGAGCGGCATGTGGCCGATCTCGCCCGCGCCACCCATGGCGCCCTTCAAGACGCGGCCATCGACCACGATGCCGCAGCCCACACCCGTGCCCACGGTGATCGTGAGCGAGACGCGTGCGCCCTTGCCCGCGCCCGCCGTGTGCTCGGCGAGTGCGGCCATGTTGGCGTCGTTGTCGATCGCGACCTTGCGGCCCAGCACCGACTCGAGCCGAGCGCGCATGGGGAAGTCGGCCGACAGGTTCAGGTTGGGCGTGCGGTCCACGATGATGCCGCTCACCGGGTGCAGCACACCGGGTGAGCCGAAGCCGGCGGCACCGCGCGCGGCATGGCTGCCCACCGTGTTCGCGGCGGTGGTCACCGCCTCGAACAGCGGCGCCTCGCCCTCGTTGGCACGCGAGGGCAGCTTCTGGAAGTCATGAACGGTGCCGGAGGCATCGACGCGCCCCACCTTGAGGTCGGTCCCGCCGAGGTCGAAGGCCAGCAGAGTGGTGTCGGACATACCCGCAAGCTATCCGGGCGTACCGGCGCAGGCAAGCGCGTGCCGGCCGCGCCACGAAAGGCCCGGATACGCCTCACATTGCCGGAGCGTTGCCGCTAGACTGCGCACCCATGTCCATCCTCACACGCATGTCCCGCTCTGCGGCCGCCGGCCTCGCCGCGCTCTTGTTGATGTGCTCGCCCGCGGCTCTGCACAGCACCGGCTCACCGGGCTCGATCACCGCGCCGTCGCTGTCGGCGCCCGTGCAGGTGACCACCGACCGGCACGGCATCCCGCACCTGCGAGCGGCGAACCTGAGCGATCTGTACTTCGCATGGGGTTGGGTGAGCGCCCGCGACCGGTTGTGGCAGATGGTGTACACGCGCGCGGCCGCCGAGGGTCAGACGCACCGCTGGCTCGGCAATGCCGCGCTGCAGACCGATGGCGGCGCGCAGCTGTTCCGGTTGCGCGAGCGCGCGGACGCGATCTGGCAGCGCGACCAGCAGGACCCGAGCACCCGGCTCGCGCTCGAGCGCTACGCGGCGGGCGTGAATGCGCTGCTCGCCGAGCACCGCAACGGCACACGACCTTGGCCGGCCGAGCTGGCGCGCTTGAACGAGCGCCCGCGCGACTGGTCGCCCGCCGATTGCGAGCTGGTGCTGCTCGGCTTCGGCATCACGCTCGACCTCGACCTGTCCGAGCTGTACGACATGGGTGACGTGGCTGCGCACGGCGCCGATTGGGTCACGAAGCGCGCGCGCTACGAGAACCGTTGGATCTACGACACCGTGCCCGACAGCGCAGCGCTGCGCATGTGGCCGCCGGCCCGCCAGCCGCAGGAGACCGCGCGGCGCGTGGCCGCACTGGCGCAGCCCTCGCCCGCTGCGCTCACGCAGGCGCAGGCCTGGCTCGCGGCGTTCCCGCCGCCCAGCGAGGACGGTGCCACGCGCGCGAGCAACGCGTTTGTGGTGGGCGCATCGCGTGCGGCGCGTGGCAAGCCGCTGCTGGCGAACGACCCGCACCTGGGGCTCGCCACACCGAGCCCGTTCCACGTGATCCACGTGAACGTGCCCGGCACCGTGGACGCGATCGGCGCGAGCGTGGCGGGGCTGCCGCTCATCGCGAGCGGCCGCAATCCGCGCGTGGCGTGGGGCGTGACCGCAGTGAACGCCGATGTGATCGACGTGTATGCCGACACGCTCTCGAACGACTTGAAGCGCGTGCGGACGCATCGGCCCGATGGCACGGCGGGCTGGGCCGACGTGAGCACGAAGCCGTTCGACATGCACTACCGGTTGTTCGGCAACGCGAGCATTCCCGTGCTGCCGTTCATGAATGCACGCCGCTACACGCCGCACGGCCCCGTGCTGGTGTGGGACACCAAGAAGAAGATCGCCTACAGCGCACGCTGGACCGCCATGGAGGACGACCGCATCACGCTCAAGCGCTTCATCGGGCTCGAGCGTTCGAACACGGCCGCCGAACTCGACGAGCGCGCCAGCTCGTTGGTGACGCCGTGCTTGAACATGATGTCGGCCGATGTCGATGGCGCCACTTACTACCGCGCCGCCGGCCTGCTGCCGATCCGGCCGCGGACGCCCGGGCCGGGCCCGGTCCCGAGCGACGGCCAGCATGAGTGGAGCGGGTTCGTGCCCACCGCCGACAACCCGCACTGGCGCGTGCCGTCGCACCTGTTCGCGGTGAACGGCAACAACCGGCCGGCTGCGGGGGCCTACCCTTACACCCTGCTGGGTTACGACTGGGCCCACGACCGTGCGCGCCGCATGGCGAACCGGCTCGAACTCGACAAGAGCGTCACGCTCGCCGATGTGGCCAGCGTGCAGAACGACGTGTACTCGCTCGCGGCCGAGCGTCACCTG
>JAIOPA010000205.1 GCA_021414165.1 Candidatus Eiseniibacteriota bacterium | reverse complement strand
AAGGACCTGCCGAAGCTGTTCCGCAAGTTCGAGCAGATCGACTCGGGCTCGACGCGCAAGGTGGGCGGCACGGGGCTCGGCCTGGTGATCTCCAAGGGCATCATCGAACAGCACGGCGGCCGCATCGGTGTGGACAGCACGCCGGGTGAGGGCAGCACGTTCTGGTTCACGCTGCCGATCGCCGGGGCCCAGGAGAACGCCGCGAGCGCTGCGGCCTAACCGCCCATCGGGCTTGCGCGTTGCCGCGCAGCCGGATACCGTGGCGCGCGACGATGGGGAGGTGGCCATGAGCGGCCGCCACCGCGGGTAGGATGCCCGCCGGGACCCACGCGACACGGAGGCGTGATGCGCGACAAGGACGGCGCGGACAGCGGAGCCATGCGGACCCATGTGCATGGCCGTGGCCTGTTCTGGGGTGTGGCGATCGGCGCGTTGTTGGGCGCGATCTTCGCACTGCGCATGGCACCACCCGAAGGCGAGCGCTTCGAGGCACGGCTCAAGTGGCCGTACCCGGTGCCGTCCGAGTCCGATTGGCCGCGCGAGAAGCGCGCCGGTGAGACCGCGCGTCTGGAGCCGGGCCGCGAGGGCCACACGCTCGTCGTGACCGCGGGCAGCGCCACGGATGCACGCACGCTCGTGCGTGACTTCGCCGCGCGCCACACGCCCGACGATGCGCACTTGGACGATCGACTGCAGCAGGTCGTGGGCAAGTGGAAGCACGGCATGCCCGCCGGCCCGCAGCCCACGCTCACCGAGCAGGCCGATCTCGCCGCGTGGCTCCTGGCCCGCGCGCGCTGGGGCCGCGTACTGGCGTCCGAGCTGCCGGTGCCCGATGCAGGCACGGTCGCGTCCATCCACGAGTCCGATGCCGTGCTCGATGCGTGGGAGGAGTTGGTCACCGTGGCCGAGGCCGGTCAGACCGCGGCACTGCCGCGTGCGATCGAGCAGGCGCACGAGGCCGAGCAGCAGTGGTTCAGCGATGCGTCCGCGTGGACCGGTTACTCGGTGTCGGCACGCGCCGAGGCATGGCGCCAGTGGCAGCTCATGCGCGCGGTCGAGCTGGAGGACCAGGCGCGCGTGGCGTTGCTGAGCGAGTCGGCGTTCCAGCAGCGGCTCGCGCGCATCGCCGCGACCGAGCACCTGGTGGATCTGGGCATGCGCCTGTCGCAGCCGTGGGCGGCGTTCGCGTCGCCCTCGACGCGTGCGCTGCGTCCGCTCGTGCGCCCGATCTTCTCGGCGTGGTGGCCGCCGCTCGCCGTGGGTGCGGGCGCGGGTGCGCTGTTGTCGTTGCTCGGCATGTTCGTGGCCACGCTGTTCCGGCCGGTCGCGGGTAGCACGCGATACATCCCGGGCTTCATCGAGACCAAGCCGTCCGAGGCCGGCCCGGCGCTGCACGTGGTCTGCGGCGTGAACCACACCGCGGTCACGCGTGCCGCACTCGAGCTGGCCGCGCACCGCCTGGCGGCGGG
>JAIOPA010000204.1 GCA_021414165.1 Candidatus Eiseniibacteriota bacterium | reverse complement strand
CGCTGGTGCGCCAGCGCGTGTGCCTGGGTTGCCGGCTCACGCTGCCCACCAGCGCGGCGCCGCCTCCGGGCGTGACCGCGCTGCACCTGTGCGTGGGCTGCGGGCGGCTCCTGATCTGGGAGTGATCGCGGCCTTGCATCGAGCCGCGGCGCGCCGTAACTTCATGGCAGTCCTGCGCCTGACCGGGCGCACCCGCCGGGAATCGAGGGACCTGATGTCTGTTCCAAAGTCGTCTGCTTCGAGGTCGTCTGTTCCAAAGTCGCCTGCTTCGAGGTCGTCCCGCGCGCTGGCCGGCATCCTGCTGGGCCTCTGGGTCGTCAGCAGCGGTTGCAGCACGCTGCGCGAGATCCCACGCGCCACCTACAGTGATCTGCCCGAACGCAAGGGCGTGCGAGTCGAGACCAAGGATGGACTGGTCTACGACTTCGATTACGCCACGTTCTCGGGCGACTCGCTCACGGGCTTCCGGCACCGCTCCGACATCGAGGGGCCGGTCGATCAAACGGTCACGTTCCGCATCGCGTTCGACGACATCGACCACCTCACCACGCGCAAGCTGGACTGGTACCGCACCGGGCTCGTCTCGGGCACCGCGCTCGCCGGCATCCTGGTGGCAGGTCTCGGGCCGGCCAATCGTCCGCCGGACACGGGTGGTTCGTCGACGCCGGGCGGTGGGGGACGCATCAACTGAAGCCTCCGCGCGCGGCGTCGGCTCAGTCGCCCCGCGCGCGGATGAGCGTCAGCGCGAGTGCGATGCCGGTGGCATCGGCCACGAGGTCGATGCCGTCGAATCCGCTCGGACCCCTGCGGTCCCAGAGTTCCTTGCCGAGTCCTGCGGCGAGCGTCACCGCGCCGGCCGCGGGCCGGTCGCGCGTGGCGATGAGGAGCGCTCCTGCCAGCGTGAACGACAGGCTGGCGTGCTCGAGCCGATCAGGGCGTAGCAACCCGACCTGCCAGGCACGCACCTGCGGCGCGGGGAACGCGGCCTGCGTGTGCAGCGAGTCCGCTGCTGCGGCCGCCCATGCCGTGGATGACTGCAGGGTCACGAGGAGCAGGCCCGCCAGCAGCAGGGCCCGTGTGAGCACGCCATGGCGCTGGTGATCCCGGGCAGCGCCGAGCACGCGCGCCGCGAGGCCGAGCGCGTGCTGCAGGCGCACCCGTGGCCCGCCGAGTTGCGCGCGCTGCTCGTGCGGCTGCAGAGCCACGGCGCGCGCGCGCATCTCGTGGGCGGTCCAGTGCGCGACGTGTTGCTGGGGCGCGCGGGGGACCCGCGCTGGGACATCGCCACGAGCCTCACGCCCGAGCAGGTGCGCGCCACCGTCGTGCGCGTCGAGCCGATCGGCGAGCGTCACGGCACACTGCTCGTGATCGAGCACGAGCTGCTCGCCGAGGTCACCACGTTCCGCCGCGAGGGCGCTTACAGCGACGCCCGCCACCCCGACGAGGTGTGGTGGACCGACGATCCCATCGCCGATCTGGCGCGGCGTGACCTCACGATCAATGCGCTCGCGTTCGATCCGGTCTCCGGCACGCTGCTCGATCCGTTCGAGGGCGCGCGCGACCTGCAGCGCAAGCGCCTGCGCGCGGTGGGCGATCCGCACGATCGTCTGCATGAAGATGCGCTGCGCGCGCTGCGCGTGGCGCGCTTTGCCGCCGTGCTCGAGATGACGCCCGACGAATCCACGCGCGAGGCCATGGCCAGCGTGATCGAGCGAGCCCGTACACTCGCCGTGGAGCGCGTGCGCGACGAGCTGTGCAAGCTCATGAGCGCGCGCGAGCCGTCGCGCGGTTGGGAACTGCTGCGCGGCTCGGGGCTGCTCGAGGTCTGGCTGCCCGAGGTGGCCGCCTGCCACGCCGTGCCGCAGAACCGGTTCCATGCCTACGACGTGTACTTCCATCTGCTGCACTCCTGCGATGCCGCGACGCCGGACAAACCGGTCGTGCGCTGGGCCGCGCTCCTGCACGATATCGGAAAACCGCTCACGCGCGGCACGCGCTCCGACGGCGATTCGTCGTTCCATGGCCACGAGAAGGTGGGGGCCGATCTGGCGCATGCGTTGCTCACGCGGTTGCGCTTCCCGAACGATGAGCGCGACCAGATCGTGCACCTGGTGCGCGAGCACATGTTCGACTTCCGTGCCGAGTGGAGCGATGCCGCGGTGCGCCGGTTCGTGCGCCGGGTGGGCGTGGAGCACATCGCCGACCTGTTCGACCTGCGCATGGCCGACGCGATCGGCAACGGGCTCAAGCAGCCCGACGTGACGCGGCTGGCCGCGCTGTCGGAACGCGTCGACCGCCTGCTCGAGGCGCCGCACGCGCTCGGCCTGGGCGATCTGGCGGTGGGAGGGGCGGACGTCATGGAGGTCGCGGGGCTGCCGCCGGGGCCTGGCGTGGGCGCTTTGCTGGAGCGGTTGCTCGATGAAGTGCTCGAGGACCCGGCCCGCAACACGCGAGAGCGGCTGCGCGCCCGGATCGCCGAGTGGAGCGAGCGTCCGGGGCGTCCTTGACCACGCTCTGAGGCGTCCTTATCTTCCATCGGCTATTTCCTTTCCCGTCTTCTCCCACACCCCGGAACCCCATGACCGTCGACCACCGCATCGCGGCCCTGCAACGGCCCGTGCGCCGCCCACTCGAGCAGGTCCAGCGCCGTCTGGAAGGCCTGTTCAAGACGCCCATCCCCATCCTGAACCAGGTGGGCGGGCATGTGCTGGCCACCCGTGGCAAGAAGTTCAGGCCGACGCTGCTCCTGCTCACGTCCCAGCTGCGCGGCACGATGGGCCCCGAGGCGATCACCTGCGCGACCGTGGTCGAGCTGGTGCACGCGGCGGCGCTCATCCATGACGACTCCGTCGACCGCAGCACGCTGCGCCGTGGCCTGCCCACGGTGAATGGCCTGTGGACGGACGAGATGGCGATCATCATGGGCGACTACCTGTACGCGCAGTCCATGTCGCTGCTGGTCGAGAATGGCCAGCTGGTGCCCATGGACATCATGGCGCGCGTGGTGGCCGACATGGCGTGTGGTGAGGCCATGGAGTTCCAGCACGCGTTCAACCTCGACGTGAAGGAAGCCGACTACGAGGAACTGATCCGCGCGAAGACCGCGTCGTTGATCGGGGCCTCCAGCGAGATCGGCGCCGGCGTGGGCGGACACTGGAAGGACAAGGCGCGCCGCGCCCGCTTCCAGCAGTTCGGCGAGAAGGTCGGCGTGGCGTTCCAGATCATCGACGATCTGTTCGACTACCTGTCGGACTCCGATGTGACGGGCAAGCCCGTGGGGCACGACCTCGCCGAGGGCAAGGTCACGCTGCCGCTCATCGCCGCGCTGCGGCAGGCGACCGAGGCGGACCGCAAGAAGCTGCGCGCCCTGGCGGGCCGCAAGCGTTGGACGAAGGCGCAGTGGGGAAGCCTGAACGCGTTGATCGAACGCGCGGGCGGCTTCCACTATGCGCGCGAACGAGCCGCGACCCTCGCGGCAGAATCCCGCGCCCTGCTCGCCCGTGAGCGCGCCGGCGCCGCGCGGCGTGCGCTCGACGCGGCCATCGATTACGCGATCCAGCGTGATCATTGAGCCCGGCGCGGAGAACGACATGACCACGCCAGAGACCCCGGCCGTTCGCGGCCAGGACCTCCTCAAGCTGGCCGCCAAGGCGGCCGCCTCCAAGAAGGCCATCGATATCGTGGGGCTGGACCTCGCGGGACTCGATGGCGTTGCCGACTATTTCCTCATCTGCTCGGGCTCCAGCGAGCCGCAGGTGAGGGCCATTGCCGAGGCCATCGAGGACCAGTTGCGCGCTGCGGGTGCACGGGCGTGGCACGTCGAGGGCCAGGAGTTCAAGCGCTGGATCCTGCTCGACTTCGTCGATGTGGTGGTGCACGTGTTCCACGAGAAGACGCGCGAGTACTACCTGCTCGAGCGCCTGTGGGGCGATGCGCGGAGAGTGGACCTTGGTGTGGAATGAGCTGCGCCACGGGCTCGCGACGGCACTCGCTGCGGCGGGCATCGATGCGGGCGACCGGCTGGCCAAGGTCGAGCTCGCCATTCCGCGCGAGCGTTCGCACGGCGATTGGACCACCAATCTCGCGATGATCCTGGCGAAGGCGGCCAAGCAGCCGCCGCGCGCCGTGGCCGATGCGATCGCGAAGCACTTCCCGCTCGAGGGCACGCCGTTCTCGGCCGTTGAAGTGGCCGGTCCCGGCTTCTTGAACTTCCGCTACCGCGACACGTTCGTGGCCGCATTGCCCGTGCGCATCCTGAGCGAGGGCGGCGCGTACGGCCGCTCGGACGCCGGCGCGGGCGAGAAGGTGCTGGTCGAATTCGTGAGCGCGAACCCGACCGGGCCCATGAACATCGTGAGCGCGCGCGCCGCAGCGGTGGGCTCCTCGCTCGTGCGGCTGCTCGACATGGCCGGCTTCGCATCCGCCAGCGAGTTCTACGTGAACGACGCGGGCAACCAGGTCGACCTGCTGGGCGAGTCCATGGCGGCACGCTTCGCCGAGCACATCGGCGAGTCGCGGCCGTTCCCCGAGGAAGGCTATCGCGGCGAATATGTGCGCACGCTGGCCGCCGAGCTGCCCGACGCCGAGGCACGCGCCGCGCTGGCGCGCCCCGATGGCGCGCGCTGGTTCCGCGATCAGGCGCTCGTGCGCATGATCGAGTGGCAGAAGCGCGATCTGGCTGCCTACGGCGTCACGTTCGATCGCTGGTTCCTGGAGTCGGTGTTGCATCCGGGCGCGGTGGACAAGACCCGCGAGCAGCTCATCGAGCGCGGCGTCACCTATCGCGCCGAGAAGCCCGAGGGCGTGACCGAGGCCGCCGAGGCCCGGGTGGGCGCCAACGAGGGCGCGGCCGGTGGCAGTGGCATCGCGCTGTGGCTGCGCGCCACGCAGTTCGGCGACTCCATGGACCGCGTCATCACGCGCTCCGATGGCCGGCCCACGTACCTGCTGCCCGATATCGCGTACCACCTCGACAAGCGCACGCGTGGATTCCGCACGGCCATCAATCTGTGGGGCCCCGATCACCACGCCTACATCACCACGCTCACCGCGGGGTTGAAGGCGCTTGGGCTCGAGGAGGACTTCCTGCACGTGCTCATCGTGCAGCAGGTGAACCTGTTGCGCGATGGCCAGGCGGTCAAGATGAGCAAGCGCGCGGGCGAGTTCGACACGCTCACCGATCTCATCGATGAGGTTGGCGCGGATTGCGCCAAGTTCTTCTTCCTCATGCGTTCCACGACCAGCCATCTCGATTTCGATCTGGCGCTCGCCAAGAAGCAGAACGACGAGAACCCGGCGTTCTATGTGCAGTACGCGCATGCGCGGATCTGCTCGGTGATCGCAAAGGGAGCGGAGTTGGGACTGGCCGCGGCAACGGGGGAGCCGACCGAGCTCACGGATGCTGCCGAGACTTCGCTCGTCCGCCAGCTTGCGACGTGGCCGGAGGTGGTGCGCGGCGCTGCACAGGCGCGCGAGCCCCATCGAATCCCGACGTTCCTCGTCGAGACCGCCGCTGAGTTCCACCGTTTCTATCATGCTTGTCGTGTCGCCGACCCGGCGCAGCCTGCATTGAGCCGTCATCGTCTGCGCCTGTGCGCAGCCGCAGCACAGGTGCTGCGCAACGGGCTCGCGCTCATGGGCGTCTCGGCGCCGGAGCGGCTCGAACGTAGTGAGGAGGGCCTCGCGTGAACCCGCAGCGCATCCTGGTCGTCGGTTCCGTCGCACTCGACAGCATCAAGACGCCGTATGGCGAGGCGGTCGAGGCGTTGGGTGGTTCGGCGTCCTACTTCTCGTGCTCGGCGAGCCACTTCGCGCCGGTGTCCGTGGTGGCCGTGGTCGGCAAGGACTTCCCCGAGGACCATCGCGCCACGTTCGCGAGCCGCGGGATCGACCTGGACGGCCTCGAGGCCGCCGAGGGCCGCACGTTCCGCTGGCGCGGCGAGTACATGGCCGAGTTGGGCCATGCGCACACGCTCGAGACTCAGCTGAACGTGTTCGCGGAGTTCCATCCCAAGCTCACGGACGCGCAGCGCAAGATGCCGTATGTGTTCCTCGCGAACATCGACCCGGACCTGCAGCTCGAGGTCCTGGCGCAGATGCGCAAGCCGCGGCTCGTGCTGTCGGACACCATGAACTACTGGATCGCGCGCAAGCCCGACCGGGTGCTCGAGGTGCTGCGCCGGGTCGACGTGGCGTTGCTCAACGAGGAGGAGGCGCGTGCGCTGGCGGGGGAGACCCACCTGGCCCGCGCGGCCGAGTCGCTCCTGGCCCAGGTCGCGCACGCGGTGATCATCAAGAAGGGTGAGCACGGCGCGCTGTTCCACTCGCGCGACGAGCGCTTCCTCACGCCGGCCTACCCGGTCGTGGCGCTCACCGACCCCACGGGTGCCGGGGATTCGTTCGCGGGCGGCTTCCTGGGCCTGCTGGCGCGGCTCGACCGCTCCGATGGCGAGGTGCTGCGCCAGGCCATGGCGTGCGGCACGGCCATGGCGTCGCTGGCCATCGAGTCGTTCTCGCCCAAGCGGCTGGTGGAGACCACCACCGACGAGATCGAGGGCCGCGTGAAGCAGCTCCACGGGCTCGTCCAC
>JAIOPA010000203.1 GCA_021414165.1 Candidatus Eiseniibacteriota bacterium | reverse complement strand
GCGCAGCGCATCGAGAGCCGCGAGCGTGTCCTCGAGCGCCAGCAACGCGGGTGCCGAGCCGAACACCGCGGCGGCCAACTCGCGCAGGATGCGGCGCTCCTCGGCGAGCGCGTCGGCGCGCATCTCGAGCAAACGGTTGTTGGCCTCGCACACCTCGAGCGGTTCCACGAACAGTGACTGCCCGCTGTTCGATGTGTCATGCACGATGCCCTGCTTGCGCACGAAGCCGGCCGCGGGCACCAGCGCCACGAAGCGATCGGCGAAGCGCGTCACATAGCTGCCCGCACCGTGCCCGGCGGCCCAGCGCTCCAACTGACGATGCAGCGTGCGCTCGCCCTCGTGCACGCCACGGCGTGCACGCGCCAATGCCGGCGAGGCGTCATCGCGCACCCGGCCATCGGCATCGATCGTGGCCGCGATGCGATCGCGCAGCACGGTGAGCACCGGCAGGTCGTCGACCTGCGCGGCCAGCCTCGGGAAGCGAGCACGTCGCGCGTTCTCCTGCCACGCGGCGCGCGTGCGCTCACCGGCGGTGAGCCAATCGGCGACGATCGCGAACAGTTCGGGATCCAGTGCGTCGCGGGCGTCATCCTCGAAGATCTCGCTCAGCGCGCTCGGCGCCGCGAAGCACCACGGCTCGGGCTCACGCTGACGGCGGATCGCCTCGCTCATGCGCTCGCACGCCTCGTTCCGCAGCGCCGGATCGGCGATCGGCATCGCGGCGCCAAGCGCTGCGCGCGCGCGCGGACTCGTGGCGCGCGTGCTCAGCGCCGCCGTGACGCGCGGGAATTCGAGGAGTTCGAGGGAATGCGGATGCACGGAGACGCTCGCGCCGGGACCCCGTTCGCCGGCACGGTGGCCGAGCGATGGAGAAGCGGTAGTTGCCGCGACGCTCAGGCCTGGCGGTGCGCCGCCAGACGGCGGGAAGCACTGCGCAGCTGTTCGTGCAGCCAGAGACCACCGGGAAGCTTCATGCCCCACTCACTCGCGCGATCGGCCGCCGCGAGCAGCGGGGCCGGGGTCACGCCTCGCTCGGCAGCGTGCCGCGCGAACTCCAGGCCCGGTGCCTGGAACAGCAAGACCACGAACGCCGCACACACGAGTGCGCCGATCGCGGCGCCGACGACCGCACCGACCGCCCGATCGAGCCAACCGAACGGGCCTTCATGCACGGCCTTCGAGAGCAGTTCCCCCCACCACTGGAACACCGCAGCGACGCCGAAACCGGCGAGCACGGCAACGGTCCAGCGCAGCAACAGGAAGAGGAACGCAGGGCGAGCGTCCCTCCAGTGCGTCCCGACCCAGTCCGCGACAGCGGAACCGGCCAGGACGCCCAGAAGGATGCCGGAGAAAGCGAAAACCTGCGCGATGGTGCCGCGCAGGAGTCCGCGAACCACGAACGCGACCAGGAGGGCCATGACGACCCAATCGGGCCACGTGAGATGCTGGAGGATCGACAGTGTGTCAGTTCTCCTGCGTCTTGCGAGCCATGTTCTTGCGCTTCGCAGCGTTCAACTTGCGCTTGCGCCGCTCACTAGGCTTCTCGAAGTGCTGATGACGACGGAGGTCGGCCATGATGCCGGCCTTCTCGCACTTCTTCTTGAATCGACGCAGGGCACTCTCGAAGGACTCGCCTTCTTTGACCCTGATTCCGGGCAATCCATTCCCCCCTCTCTCAACAAGTCTTCCCTGAGAAAGAGTTCGGGTGGTAAATCATTGCGCGCGAAGTTACTGCGCGCACGGAAGATGATGTGTTCTCAGGCAGGCAGTCTATGGCCGGTGGCAGCGACCGTCAAGCGTCGACGGCCCAGCGCACCCGTGCCGATCAGGCCCGGCTGCTCGCCCAGCGGCTGGCCAGCGCCAGCGCCGCGGTCTCGGTCCGGAGCCGGCTCGCGGACAGCGACACGGCAACGAACCCCTGTTCCGACAGCCAGTTGCGCTCGGGCTCCGAGAATCCGGATGAAGGCCCGACCGCCCCCGCCACCGGGGTATCGGCCAGAAGCGCGCGGGCATGAGCCGGGGTTCCGGCCGGGTCCGCCAGCCAGCGCTCGCCAGGGCCGGCGGCCGCGACCGCCTCCCGGAGCCCCAGGGGCTCGCACAGCTGCAGCCGCCAGGCCGAGCGACTCTGACGCAGGGCGGCCACCGTGAGGCGCTCCCAGCGGTCCAGCCGGAGCGGCGCGGGCCAGCGCACACGCTCGGTCTCCACCGGCACCAGATGCGTCACGCCCAGTTCAGCCAGCTTCTCCACCAGCCAGTCGCCGCGCTCGCCCTCGGGGGCACCGCACAAGAGCCGCAGCGCCGGCGGCTCGGGCACGTGCTCGACCGCCAGCACGCGCACGTGCACCTCGGGCCGCGACTCGATCACCTCGAGCGTGGCCAGCGTGCCCTCGCCATCGCTCGAGGTGACGCGGTCACCCGGACGAGCGCGCACGACGCGCGACAGATAGCGCGCCTCGTCGCCCTCGAGCGCGAGCGACTCCCCGACCGCGAACGAGCCGGGCAGGTACAGGAATGACGGCGCGGCGTCAGCCGCCGAAGGCATCCCGCACCCGTTCGAACAGTGAGCGCGCCGGCGCAGGGGCCTTCATGCCTTCCGTCTTGCGCAGTTCCTCGAGCATCTTCTTCTCGGGCCCCGACAGTTTGGTGGGCACCCAGACCCGCAGCCGCACATGCAGGTCGCCCTTGCCGCCACGTAGCCCCGGCAGGCCCTTGCCCTTCATGCGCGACAGGTGTCCGCTGGGCGTCCCCGCATCGATGTCCAGGTTCGCCTTGCCACCCGTCAGCATGGGCACCTCGACCTTGCCACCCAACGCCATGACGGTGAACGGCACGGGCAGGTCGAGCACCAGGTGATCGCCGTGGCGCTCGAACAGCTCGTGGTCCTTCTCCTCGATGTGCACGATGAGATCGCCCGCGGGACCTCCGCGGCCACCGGCATCACCGAGTCCGCGCAGCGGGATGTAGTTGCCCGCGGCGACACCGGCCGGCACCTTCACGTTCACCGTGTCGCTCTCGCTCACGCGGCCATCGCCACCGCACGTCTTGCACGGCTGGGCGATGATCGAGCCCTCGCCCTCACAGCGCGGACAGGCCGACACGTTCACGAACTGGCCGAACATGGTCTGCTGCACGCGCCGCACCTGGCCGCGTCCCTTGCACTGCGGGCACTCGCTCTCGCCCGAACCACCCTTGCCGCTGCACGTGTCGCAGCGCTTCAGGTGCTTCACGCGGATCTTCTTCTCGACCCCGCTCGCGATCTCCTCGAGCGTGAGCGGCAAGCGCACCTGCAGGTCGTCGCCACGTGCCGGACCGCCACGGCGGCCACCGCCACCGAACAGGTCCTCGAACGAGCCGCCCTCGGCGCCGAAATCGCGCATGAACGCGCGCAGCGCATCGGACAGGTCGAAGCCGGCATCGCCATACCCACCGCCACCACCGCCAAAGCCACCCGCGCCGCTGCCCGTGGCCGCGTGCCCGAACTGGTCGTAGCGCGCGCGCTGCTGCGCGTCACGCAGCACCTCGTAGGCCTCGGTCGCTTCCTTGAACTTCACCTCGGCATCGGCGTTGCCCGGGTTGCGATCGGGATGCCACTGCATGGCCACCTTACGGTAGGCCTTCTTGATCTCTTCCTCGCTGGCGCTGCGCTCGACGCCGAGGACCTCGTAGTAATCGCGCTTCGCCATCGTCAGTCCATCCGTGCCACGACGACGCGCGCCGCACGCAGCGCGCGTTCACCGCGCGCATAGCCCTTCTGCACTTCCTGCACCACCTGCCCCGGGCCGAAGCCCTCGGGCGCGGGCACCTCGAGCAGCGCTTCATGGAACGACGGATCGAACGGCTTGCCCACGGACTCCAGCGCCCGCACCCCGCGGCGCGACAGCGCATCGCGCATGCGGTTCGCCGTGAGCAACACACCCTGCGTCCACGCGTCGGCGGCCTGCTCCGGCGTCATGGCGGCCAAGGCGCGCTCGACGTCGTCGAGGCACTCGATGAGATCCAGCAGGATGCGATCCTCGGCGGAGCGCACCGAGTCCTCGCGCTCGCGCGCGGCGCGACGGCGCGTGTTCTGGATCTCGGCCTCGGCGCGCAGCCACTTGTCACGGAAGTCGACGGTCTCGACGACCGGCTCGACGGGCAACGCCTCGGCGGCCGCGGTCTCGGCAGCGAACGTCTCGGCAGCGGAGTCCGGCGTGTTCTCGGTTGCAGCATCGGCGCTGCCCGGGTTGCCCTGGGCCGCGTCGCGGATGTCTTCAGTCATGAGATGTTCTCGTCCTTCGGAAGGGTCGGCTGCGCGGGTCGCGCTATGCCGTGATCAAGTCGGCGACGCGCGTGCCCACGAGGTCCACCACTGCGATCGTGGTGGCGTAGTCCATGCGCATCGGGCCCAACACGCCCACCGCGCCGGGGACGGCGCCGGGCAGCGGGAAGCTGACCAGGCTCAAAGGGGACAGCACGTGACCTGCGCCCACGCCCACCTGCACTCCGGCGTGGCCCTGCACGCCACTCACCATCAGACGCTCGAAAGCGCTGCCGGATTCCAGCGCGCGCAGCACCGGGGCCAACCGCTCGCCCCCGGCGAACTCGGGCTGGCCGGCCATGTGCACGATGCCGGCGGTCAGTAACGGGGTCGCGACGCTGGGTCCCCAGCCCGCG
>JAIOPA010000198.1 GCA_021414165.1 Candidatus Eiseniibacteriota bacterium | reverse complement strand
GCCCCGGTTTCGCCGTGAGGCGTTCGATCACCACCGGCCAGGAGTATCTGTACTGCGCCGTGCCGCTGGTGCCGCATGCGGGCGCGCGCGTGCTGCGCCTGGCCGAGCCGCTCGAGATCGTGTCGCATCTTTCCCGGTCGTTGGCGCGCACGACCGCGGCCGCGTCGTCGGTGGCGTTGCTCGCCAGCCTGCTCGTGCTGGCCTATGTGAGTGGCCGCTTCGCGCGCCGGCTCATGCGGCTGCAGCGCGTGGCGCGCCGCATCGGCGAGGGCGATGCCGGCGTGCGCGCACCCGAGACGCCCGACGACGCGCTGGGGCAGCTGGGGCGTGCCCTCAACCGCATGCACGCCGAGCTCGACGCGCGGCTCGAGGCGCTGCGCCGCGAGCGCGATGATCGCGAACGCATCCTGGCGCACATGAGCGATGGCGTGGCGTTGATCGATGGCGACGACCGCATCGTGCACGTGAACCACCGGCTCGCCGAGCTGCTCGACGTGGCGCTGCGCCCCGAGCCCGGCACCGCGTTCACCGCGTTCACGCGCGTGCCCGAGTTGGCCGGCATGGTGCACGAGGCGCGCGCCGCAGGCCGCACGCTGGAGCGCGAGTTGCGGCCGTGGGCCACCAGCACGCGTGCCGCGCGGGCCACCGCCACGCCGCTGGGTGGCGACGCCGTGCTGCTGGTGCTGCACGACCTGTCCGAGAGCGAGGCGCTGCAGCGCATGCGCCAGGACTTCGTGGCCAACGTGTCGCACGAACTGCGCACACCGCTCACGTCGTTGCGTGGCTACGCCGAGACGCTGCTCGAGGGCGGGCTCGACGACGAGCAGAACCGCGAGCCGTTCGTACGCGTGATCCGCGATCAGGCCGTGCTACTGCAGCAGATGGTCGAGGACCTGTTGTCGCTGGCCGAGATGGAACGCCCCGACGCCACGCTGCGTCATGGTCCGCTCGATCTGCGCGCACTGGCCACCGAACAGGTGGGCAGCTTGCGCGATGCGGCGGTGCGGCACGGACTCGTGTTGGAGTTGGTGCCCGGCGAGCCGGTGCCGGTGACCGGCGATCGCGTGCGGCTCTCGCAGGTGCTCGCGAATCTCATCGACAACGCCATCAAGTACACCGAGCACGGCAGTGTGCGCGTGTCGCTCGGGCTCCAGGATGGCCGCGCCTGGTGCGAGGTGCGCGACACCGGTGCCGGTATCCCCGCCGAGGATCTGCCGCGCATCTTCGAGCGCTTCTATCGCGTCGATAAGGCGCGCACGCGCGGCACCGGTGGCACCGGGCTCGGGTTGTCGATCGTGAAGCACGCGATCGCCCTGCACGATGGTGCCGTGGCGGTGGAGAGCCGGGTGGGTGAGGGCACCGTGTTCCGCTTCGAGATCCCGGCGCGCTCGGGTCAGTAGGCGTTCCGGGTCACGCGTCACGACACGGGTCGCCGGAAAGCTATTCAACCGGTCCTGTGCGCGTTGCCGGTTGTAGGCCAAAGCACACACCCGCATGCGTGGAAATCGTTGCCGCACAGCGGAATCCCGCTCCTGCGATGAAACTTTCAGCGCCGTCACGCATCCGAAACGCGGCGTTCACACCGACGTGGTGTGCTCATCGTCCACCCGTACGGCCAGCGAGACCTCTGCCATGAGCGAATACACGACCTTGGACACGCCCGAGACCCCCAGCCGCGAGACTCCTTCGGCCCCGCGCAAGCGTGGCCGCCCGCTCGAGATGAGCGTGCCCGAAGTGCTGCAGCGCATCCGCCAGCTGAGCGAATCCGGTGCGCTCTTCCGGGTGCATCGCGAGCAGCCGGCGCTCTACGCTCGTGCGCGCCGCTTGTTCGGCTCGTGGAGCAGTGCGCTGCGTGAGGCGGGTGTCGACCCGGCCCAGGCCATGAACGAGGCCCGCGCCCGGTCGCTCGAGACGCGCCGCCGCGCCCGGCTCCAGAGCCGCTCCCGCGAGTCCTGATCCGGACTTCCGGCAGGCTTGTTACCTGTTGGTAACAAGACCGAGGGTGTCCTGAAACGGCTCCTATCCGAGGATTGAGGCAACACCCTGCACGGGGTGTTCAAGAGCGCCGCACGGTCCTGCCCGATCCACGGGCCGCCGTGATCCGGGACCCCTCGCGTGGAGGATGACTTGAAGCGACTTTTCCGTGCCTTCCCCTGGCTCATGCTGCTGCTGTCCGTTTCTCCGGTCCGGGCCCAGGACAGCGCCGCGGCCGAGGACACGAGTGTCGTGACGCGCGCTGAGCTGCAGGGCCTGCTCGACGGCCTCAATGAGCAGATGCAGACGCTGCAGGCCGACACCGACAAGCTCAAGAAGTTCAAGTTCTCGGGCTACATCCAGGCCCGCAACGAGATGAGCGAGGCGAGCAACGACTCCGTGCGCGTGAGCGGCTCGCCGGCCACGATCACCACGCCGAACCAGTCGCGCTTCTACATCCGCCGCGCGCGCCTCAAGCTCACCTACGACTCGAGCCCGCTGTCGCAGGCGGTGGTGTACTTCGACGGCGGCACCGATCGCACGATCCGGCTGCTCGAGGCCTACGTCACGCTGCTCGATCCGTGGACCCCGAACCACGACCACCAGCTCACGGTGGGCCAGTTCAATGTGCCGTTCGGCTTCGAGATCGAGCGCTCCTCCAGCGTGCGTGAGTTGCCCGAGCGTTCGCGCGCCGAGAACATCCTGTTCTCCGGTGAACGCGACCGCGGCCTCAAGCTCGACAGCCAGTGGACGCTCAACCTCAAGACGTCGCTGGCCGTGTTGAACGGCGCCGGCATCAACAGCGCCGACTTCCCGAACACCGATCCCACGCGCGGCAAGGATGTGGTGGCGCGCGCGCGCTGGACGCAGGGCACCTGGGATGTGGCGGGCTCGTACTACTGGGGCCGCCAGGTCACCGCGCTCACGGGGCCCGATGTGCTCACCGACAAGACCCGCATCGGCTTCGACGCACAGACGTTCTGGTCGTTGCCCGCGGCGGGCGGTGGTTCGCTGCGCGGCGAGGTGTACTCGGGCAAGGACGTGAACGCCGACTCGCTGCGCGTGCTGGTCGTGGCGCCCACGACGGCGAACCCGAACCGCTTGCTGCGCACGGGTGCGAACCGCGAACATCTGGCGACCGATATGCTCGGTTGGTACGTCATGGCGGTACAGAACATCGGCGAGCGCTTCCAGGCCGTGGTCCGCTTTGATACCTACGACCCCAACACCGACCTCGAGCACGATGCTTACCAGCGCTGGAGCCTGGGCGTGAACGCGTTCTACGACGGCTTCACGCGTGCCACGATCTCCTACGATGCCATCAAGACGGACGTCTCGGCGGGCGCGGGCCGCTTCACGGATCCGCACGACAACCTGTGGACGTTCCAGATCCAGCACAAGTTCTGACCCTCACGGAGGTCTCTACCATATGAAGAAGCTGAACCTGTTGTTCGCGCTGTTGCTTGCCGCTGCCGCCGCCACGCCGGCGCTCGCGGGCAAGGCGATCACCATGAAGGGCTCGGACACCATGGTGATCCTGGGCCAGCGCTGGGCCGAGAAGTTCATGAACGCGAACCCCGGCCAGATCGTCATGGTCACGGGTGGCGGCTCGGGCACCGGTATCGCCGCGCTCATCAACGGCACCACCGACATCTGCCAGTCGTCGCGCTCCATGAAGCAGGACGAGAAGCTCAAGCTGCGTGACCGCTTCCAGACCATGGGCATCGAGATCCCGGTCGCCAAGGACGGTCTTGCAGTGTACGTGCATGAGTCGAATGGCCTCAAGGAGCTGACCATGGAGCAGCTCAAGGGCATCTACATGGGCACGTTCACGAACTGGAAGCAGGTCGGTGGCAAGGACGCCACGATCATCCTGTACGGCCGCGAGAACTCGTCGGGCACGTACGGCTTCTTCAAGGAACACGTGCTGGGTGGCCGTGACTTCTCGGCGCGCGTGCAGACGCTGCCGGGTACGGCGGCGGTCGTGAACGCAGTGTCCAAGGACCCCAACGGGATCGGCTACGGCGGCGCGGCGTATGCCAAGGGCTTGCGCGACGTGGCCATGAAGAAGGACGCCAAGTCCGCTGCGGTGCTGCCGACGGCCGCCAATGTGCACGACAACAGCTACCCGCTGTCGCGCCCGTTGTTCTTCTACCTGCGCAAGGCGCCGGCCGGTGACACGAAGAAGTTCGTGGACTGGATCCTGTCGCCGGACGGCCAGAAGCTCGCGGTGGAGGTCGGCTACTTCCCGGTGAAGTAGTCTCTGCACATGAGCATCGAACCCA
>JAIOPA010000197.1 GCA_021414165.1 Candidatus Eiseniibacteriota bacterium | reverse complement strand
CATCCGAGGATAGCGTGACAAGGTCGTGCGGGGTCTCGAGTGCGGCCCGGTCGTCCCGGGGATCCCGGAGGTCCATGCGTCGTCAATCCCTTCCCGGGGGCACACGACCCACCTTCCGCAGGCGGGCCCGACACTGCCATAATAGAGGGCCAGCCCGCCCTCGCGGGTCCCCTGGCCGCCCCGACCACTCCGCCGTCGCCTTGCTAGGCCCGGCCTCTGGAGAATCACTGCATGCGTCGTGCCATCGCTCTCGCGTTACTCCTCCTCGCGTTCGCCTCGGTTTTCGCGCTCCCGCGGACCACGTCTGCCGCGACGATCCAGATCAACGGCATCGGTCTCGTCGACTACACGCACAAGCCTGACTTCAAGGTGGGCGATTGGGTGCGGTATCGCATGAGCAGCAGCAGCGAACTGGGCATGAGCGAGGACTACACGATCACGTTGCTCATCGGCGGTGAGCAGGACTTCTGGGGCGACCCGGGGTTCTGGATCGAGACCTGGAAGGAAACCCCGGGCCAGCCGCCCGAGGTGCTGTGCTCGCTCATGTCGTACGAGATCTTCCGCGACACCGTGGCCACCCAGCGTCTGCAGCTCTACACCCGCGCCATGGTGAACACGCTCAACGAAGATGGCGAGCCCCGCGTCGAGCTCAACAAGCCGGCCGCGAGCATGCTCAAGACCCGCCGCGAGGTGAAGAACCCGGTGCGCTGGACGCGCGACACGCTCGGCGTGGACACGGTGATCACGCCCAAGGGCACGTTCAAGGGCCTCAAGACGATCCTCAAGCAGGGCACGGGCTCCACGCAGGCGGTGGGCGACAGCTCGGTGTACCAGGAGCTGCGCGAGGAGCGCACGAGCTACGTCGCCATGGAGGTGCCGATCACGCACCTGGCGCGCGAGGACATCATGACCATCGCGGCGCGCAAGGCGTGGCTCATCGGCCGCTCGGGCGACGCCACCCCGCTGTCCACGCGCGACAAGGGCCTGGGGACGGCGCGACTGCTCGACTTCGGCCATGGCGGCCTCGAGCCGCGCATCACGCCGGCGCGCTATCGCATGTCGATCGCCGCGCAGCGCGCCGCCGCGGCAGCAGCGGCCAAGCCGCGCACGGCGGCCACGCGCACCAGCACGAGCAAGGCGGGCAAGCCGTAAGTCTTGGCGTCACGATCCAGACAGAAGCGGCGCCGCTCGGAGCTGAGCGGCGCCGCTTCTGCTTGGACCGGGCTCTACGCCTCGAACAACCCGCGCGCGTAGGCCTCGGCGTCGAACGCCTGCCAGTCGTCGATGCCCTCGCCCAGCCCGACCAGGCTCACCGGCAGCCCCAGCTCGCCCGCGATGGCCAGCACCACGCCACCGCGTGAGGTGCCGTCGAGCTTGGTGACGGCCAGGCTCGTGACCGGCGCGGCCTTGGTGAACTCGCGCGCCTGCGCCAGGCCGTTCAGGCCCTGCGTGCCGTCGAGCACGAGCAGCACATGATGCGGCGCGCCCGGCACCAGCCGCGCGCAGATGCGCGCGACCTTCTCGAGTTCGCTCATGAGGTTGTGCTTCGTGTGCAAGCGCCCCGCGGTGTCGATGAACACGATGTCGGCGCCACGGGCCTTGGCGGCCGACAGGCCATCGTGCACGACGGCGGCGGGATCGGTGCCGTCCTTGCCGGCGCGCACGAGTTCGACACCCGCGCGGCCCGCCCAGACCTCGAGCTGCTCCGAGGCCGCAGCACGGAACGTGTCCGCGGCCACCAACACGATCTTCTTGCCCGCGCGCGCGTAGGTGGCCGCGAGCTTGCCGGCGAACGTGGTCTTGCCCACGCCGTTCACGCCCACCAACAGCACCACCCACGGCTTGTCGGCACCGGGCTCGAACTTCACGGGCTTGGCCGAGAGCACATCGACCGCGGCGCGCTCGAGCGCCGTGCGCAGGTCGATGTCCTTGTCCTGGTTCAGGCGCTTCTTGGCGTCGGCGATCAGCCGGTCCGTGGTCGCGGGGCCCACGTCGGCGCCGAGCAGGGCTTCTTCCAACGCCTCGACCGTGGCGGCATCGACCGTGCGGCGGCCGAGGGCAGCGCCGACCACGCCCACGAACGCCTCACGCGTCTTTTCCAGTCCCTTGCGGAAACGATCCCAGAGATTCATGCGTGGAAAGCAGCACGCGCGGCGTCGCGGACGGACCGCGAGCACCGCGCGTGGATGCGCTTCTCCTGCCGGCTCAGCCGGCCGTGACCTCGGCCGGTTCGCGGCGCGTGGAGTGGCTCACGTCGACGCCATCGAGGTTCACCGACACGAGCTTGGACACGCCCAGCTCCTGCATGGTGACACCGTAGATGCAGCCCGCGGACTCCATGGTCTTCTTGTTGTGCGTGATGACCACGAACTGCGTGCGGTCACCGAACTTCTTGAGCATGTTCAGGAACCGCTCGACATTGGCATCGTCGAGCGGCGCGTCGACTTCGTCCAGGAGACAGAAGGGCGACGGCTTGACCAGGTAGACCGCGAACAGCAGCGCGATCGCCGTGAGCGCACGCTCACCCGACGACATGAGCGTGATGCTCTGCAGGTGCTTGCCGCGGGGCTTGGCCGCGATCTCGATCTCGGCGTCCATCGGATCCTCGCCGAGCAGCCGCAGCTCGCAATCGCCACCCTCGAACAGCGTCTGGAAGATCTGCTTGAAGTTGGCGTGCACCTTGGCGAACGTCTCGGTGAACAGCTCCGACGCCGTCACGTTGATCTTCTCGATGGCCTCGAGCAGCTGCGCCTTGGCCTGCAACACGTCCTCGCGCTGCTGCGTGAGGAACGTGAAGCGCTCCTTCTTGCGGCTGTACTCCTCGAGCGCCAGCAGGTTCACCGGACCGATCGCGCGCAGCGTGGTGCGCGAGGTCTCGAGCTTCTTGGGCGCGTCCTCGAGCGTCACGCCCTCGGGCAGCGGCCGCGGCTCGAACTGCTCCGGGTCGATCTCGTACTCGGTCTTGAGACGCTCGAACGTGCGGTCGAGCTCGGCGCGCGCCTGGACGCGATCGAGTTCGAGCATGTGCAAGCGTTCGCCCAGCTCGGTGGCCTGGAAGCGGAAGTCGCGCGCCTGCGTGTCGATGGTCTGCACCATCTCCTTGAGCGCGTTGAACTGCACCTGCAGCTCCACGACGCGCTCGCGCTGCGTGCTCTCGGTCTCCAGCAGGCCCGTGAGGCCGGCCGCGAGGCCCGACACCTGCGCATCGATCTCGGCGATGCCGCTCTGGTGCTGCTCGGCCTCGCCGGAACGGTTGGCGATGCCGCTCTGCAGCTCCTGCACGGTCTGCTCGAGTCGCGCCCACTGCGCCTCGAGCTCGCCCGCGGAACGCGACAGCTGCAACAGCTGCTCGCGCGCGGCCGACGCACGCTGCGACGCATCGTCGCGGCGCGTCTCCATTTCACGCACCCGGCCATCGTTCTCGGCCAACTGGTTGCGCACCACATCGAGCTCGCCCTGGAACTGCTCGAGCTCGGCCATGGCGTCTTCCAGCTGGCGGCCGAGCGTATCGACCTCGAGCGAGATGCCGTCCATCTCACGCACGCGCTCGGCAGCCTCGTTGGCCGCGAACGTTCGCTCGCGCTCGAGACCCGCGAGCTCGCGGACCTGCGACTCGAGCGCGGTACGCGTCTCGTCCAGGAGCCAACGCGCCTGATCGCGCTGCTCGATCGCCGTCTCGCGCGCCTGCACCTGCGCTTCGAGCGTCGACTGCAGGCCCTCGACCGTGAGACCCAGCTCCGTGAGCCGGCCCGACAGGTCGCGGATCTCGGACTCGCGGTGCAGCAGGCCACCGGCGTTCTTGCCGGCACCGGCGCGCACGCGGCCGCGCTCCCACACTTCACCGTCGATGCTCACGAAGCGCAGACCCGCGGGCGACTCGTGCGCCAACTGGGCGGCGAGCTCGCGCGAATCCACGACCACGACCGAGCCCAGGAGCCGCTCGGCGAGCTGACGGAACTTGTCCTCGCAACGCACCAGGTCGGACGCACGGCCGACCACACCCTGCACCGCCGGGATCTCGGGCAACGTGCGCGCGGCGAGTGCCGACATGTCAACGAGCGTCGCGCGGCCACTCTCGGGGCGGCGCAGACGGTCGATCGACGGCTCGATCGCGGCACGGTCCTCGACCAGCACGAACGAGGCCGCCTCGCCGAGCGAGGCCTCGAGCGCGTCGAGGTAGGCCGACGGCACCTCGAGCACATCGGCCACCACGCCCAACAGGCCCGGCAGCGACTCGCGCTCGGAGAGCAACGACTTCACGCCCTCGGACACGCCCTCGAAGTTCGCCTTCAACTCGAGCAACGTCTGCAGCCGCGAATCGGCGGCCGCGGAATCCTGCTTCATGCGCGAGAGCTGGCCCTCGACGTCATGGATGTGCGCCTCGACCGCGCGGATCGCGTCCTCGCTCGCGGCGAGTTCGCCACGCGCAGCGGTGAGTGCCTCATCGAGCTCGGTGCGGCGCACCTCGCCCTCGACCTTGCCACGCTCGAGGTCGGCGACGCGCTCCAGCAACTCGCTGCGGCGCGTCTCGGCCGCGGCCTTGCGCTCGCCCAGCGACTGCAGACGGTCGCGCAGACGATCGCACGCGCCCTTCTTGTCGGCCTCGACCGAGAACAGGTCGAGCGACAGCTGCTTGGCCTCGGCGGCCTTGGAGCGGCCGGCGCGCAGTTCCTGCTCGACCATCTCGAGCGCGGCCTCGGCCTCCTCGGACTCCACATGCGCCGTCTCACGACGCTCGCGCGTGGCCTGCAGCGTGAGCTGCACTTCCTGCTCGCGCGCCTGCGTCTCCTCAAGACGCTCGCGCATGCGAGTGGCCTCCTGCTCGGCCTCTTCTGCACGGCGACGCAACCCGGAGGCGCGTTCGCGCAGCAGCACCACCTGATGCTCGGCGGCGACGCGCGCTTCTTCGCGGTCCTTGAGACCACCCTGCGCCGTGAGCAGCTCGCGCTCGAGTTCGAGCAACGCGAGCTTCTGATCGGTGAGCTGGGCCTCGAGCGTGTCGAGCTGCGCGCTGATGCCCTCGCGGCGGACGGCCTCTTCCTGCCAGTCCTCGTGCGCCTTGGCCTCGCGCACCTTCAACGTCTCGATGCTGCCGGCCGTGAGCGCGAGGTCGAGGTCGCGCACGTCATCGCGCAGGCGCTGGAACTTGCGCGCCGTGCCGACCTGGCGGGCCAGCGAACGCAGCTCGCGCTCGATCTCGAACACGATGTCATTCAAGCGCGTGAGGTCGCCCTCGGTGGCGTCGAGCTTGTTGAGCGCTTCCTTCTTGCGCTGCTTGTACTTCGTGATGCCCGACG
>JAIOPA010000201.1 GCA_021414165.1 Candidatus Eiseniibacteriota bacterium | reverse complement strand
GGACCTGCGGCCGCCGTTCATTCCACGTGCGAACGGCAGCCGCATGCCTTGCCCGAAGCCCTGCTTCCCGCGCTGCACCCCCCGGAGAGATCCCATGCGAGCCGCCATGTCGAGAACGCCCCTGCTGCCGTTCCGCCTGCTCCTGACTTTCGCACTGCTCGCTCCGCTCGCCTCTGGCGCGCGCGCCGCAGATCGGCCACGCACCGAGGAGGAGCGCGAGTCCACTGCCGATGACCGCGTGACCAGCGCACTGCCCGCCGGTTGGAAGCTGGGCGACGCGATCACGTTCCCGCGTCAGCTGCTGCCCGTGTTCCAGACGCCGTGGCGGCCGCAGATCGTGGAGCCGGAGCCCGAGGAGCCCACGGGCGTGCTGGCACCGTTCGGCCAGCTGCACCCCAAGCCGGTGCTCACGATGCTGCCGAACACGGTCGCCAACGACACCACGGGTGATCACGCAGCCGGCACGCAGTCCGAGAACACGATCGTCGCGTTCGGCCGCTTCGTGGCGGCCGGTTGGAACGACTCGTTCGATCCGGGCGGCCCGCGCAGCTTCTCGGGCTACGGCTACTCGGCCGATGGCGGCCGCACCTGGAAGGACGGCGGCATCCTGCCGCACGGCACCGACGATCAGCTGCTCGGCGACCCCGCGCTCGCGGTGGATGCCAAGGGCACGTTCTACTATGCCCAGCTCTATGCGCGCCCCGGTGTGCAGTTGGCGGTGGCGGTGAGCCGCGGCCGGTTCATGAACGACGTGCTCACGTTCGACAAGGCGATCGTGGCCGCGCTGCCCACCGGTCAGGGCCAGCTCGACAAGGAGTGGATCGCGATCGACAAGCGCACGGGCGAGATCTACGTGACCTACACGAACTTCCTGGAGACCGGCGGCAACCAGATCGAGATGGTGCGCTCGAAGGATGAGGGCCAGACCTGGACCATGCCCATGGTGCTCACCGATGTGGCCACCGAGAGCGTGCAGGGCTCGCGCCCGGCGGTGGGCCCGAACGGCGAGCTGTACGTGGTCTACACGGTCACCGACCTCACCGATTTCTCGGATCACATGCGTGTCTTGAAGAGCACGGATCACGGCCGCACGTTCGGTCCGCGCGTGAACGTGGGCGAGGCGCCCGGTTCCAAGGGGCTGTCGACCAACTTCGTGAGCGGCCCGCCCGGCTTCAACCGTGGCTTCGGTGTGGAGTTCCCGTCGATCGCCGTGAACCACGGCGGCGAGCGCAAGGGCACCATCTATGTGGCGTGGAACGAGGCCGTGAACTGGCAGGCTGATCCGCTGGGCGGCGCGGGGGTGGTGGCCGAACTGGAGAACAACAACTCGGCCACGACCGCCAACGAGATCACGCTGGGTCAGACGGTGACCGGCAGCTACAGCACCACCACCGACCTCGAC
>JAIOPA010000200.1 GCA_021414165.1 Candidatus Eiseniibacteriota bacterium | reverse complement strand
TGCCCTCGGCCAGCGTGGTGCGCGCCACGCGCGTCATCTGCACGCTGCGATCGGCGCCCACCACGCGACCACCCACGGCCTGCGCGCGTTCGGCCAACGCGCGCGTCACGCGGCCACTGCCACAGCCGGCGTCCAGCACGTGCTCACCACCGCGCAACTCCAGCCGGTCCAGCACGCGCAGTCCCCACGCATGCTGCGGCTCGCTCACCCGGTGATACGTCGCCGCGTCCCATTCGCGTGGTGACGGCGAGTGCCCACCGGGCGCGGACATCAACCCCTCGCCGCGCGCTTCTTGTGCTTGGCGACCTGCACGATCAGCTCCCACGATGTGCCGGCCGCGTTGCCGAGCGCCATGCAGATGCCGCCGATCATGAAGTACAGGGTCTCGGGAACGCCGTTCATCACGCCGAACCCGCTCAGCGCGATGAGCACATAGGCCACGACCGGGAACAGGATGCGCTTGCGCATCATGCCGCGCGTGAACCCGGCCTCGTCATGATGCTTGGCGGCCAGCGTCATGCGGATCGTGAACAGCGTGCCCGCGAACGCCAACGCCATCATCATGACGCCCGTCTGTCGCGCGCTCTGCGGTGGCACCAACATGATCAGCGAGATCATGAGGATCATGGTGAATGACATGAGCGTGATCCGGCCCAGCGCCAGCAGGTGCTCGTGGCTGTCCTCGACCAACTGGTCCAGGTGCAGCGAGAGCGCCACGAACAGCAGCCCCGCCAGCGTCACCGCTGCAGTGCCGGCCATGAGGTAGAAGTCATGCCACTGCTCGATCCACTCCATGAACTCAGGCCGCGGCCCGGACGAGGCCACCGTGCCCAGCAGGGCGGCGGCGCCCTCGAGCAGCACGCCCGGCAGCACTAGAGCCCCAACTCCGGCGCAATGGCCAGCATGGCGTCCTTCACGAACGCGATGTGCTCGTCCAGATCCACGCCCAGCTCGGCCGCGCCGTTCGTGATGTCGTCGCGGTTCACGTTCTTGGCGAACCCGCTGCTCTTCATCTTCTTCTTCACCGACTCCACGGCCACGCTGGCCAGCTTCCGCTCGGGCGTCACCAACGAACACGCCACCAGGAAGCCCGACAACTCGTCGCAGGCGAAGAGCGTCTTGGCCATGAGCGAGTCGCGCGCGACACCCGTGTGCGTGGCGTGGCCCAGGATCGCCGCACAGATGTCGTCCGGCCAGCCCAGACCGCGCAGGATCTCGACGCCCTTCACCGGGTGCAGCTCGGCCGAGGGGTGACGCTCCCAGTCGAAGTCGTGGATCAGGCCCGCCAGCCCCCAGCGCGCCTCGTCCTCGCCGTACTTGCGCGCGTAGGCGCGCATGGCGGCTTCGACCGCATAGCAGTGCTTGCGCAGGTTCACGTTGGCGACCCACTCGTGCAGCAGTTCGATCGCCTGTTCACGCGACGGCAGCGTGGCGTTACTCATCGGGGCGGCCTCCGAGGCATGTACCAAGCAAGAAGGCGGCGCTGAGCGCCGCCTTCAAGTGTCACCAGGACAAGATCACTTGTTCTCGAAGTGCTTCCGGTTCTTCTCGGTGTAGCTCGACCACTTCTCGGGCACGCCGTTATCCGGGAAGATCGCCTGCACGGGGCACGCGGCCTCGCACGCCTGGCAATCGATGCACTCGTCAGGATGGATGTAGAACTGGTCCTCGCCCTCGTAGATGCAGTTCACGGGGCAGACTTCGACACAGGACTTGTCCTTCACCCCGACGCAAGGTTCGGCGATGACGAACGGCATGACGGGACCTCCGGATCGGACACGCGCGCACCCGGGACGGGGGCACGACGAGATGTGATGGAATCGAACGGGCCGGAGTCTAGAGGGGCGTTCCCGGGCTGGCAAGACCGCCCGGCCCG
>JAIOPA010000199.1 GCA_021414165.1 Candidatus Eiseniibacteriota bacterium | reverse complement strand
GCTGCTGGAAGCCGTGGCTCAGATGGCAGGCGGCGCAATCGGCCTTGGCCACCGGCTCGTGCACGAACTTCTTGGCCCACGTCTTCTTGAGGTCGCTGTGACAGTCGTAGCAGCTACGCGCCGGGGCTGCGGACTTCGCCTGCAGGGCAGCGGGGAGCGCCGTGACGAGCAGGAACATCGTCACGAGTCCGAGCGCCCATGCCAGCGGGCGCGTCATGCCGGCGCGGGGTGTCAGTGGGTGCCTCCGGTGTGGGGCTTCGCGGCTGCGGCGGGGCGCGGCGCGATGAGCGCGCTGTCGGCCTCGATCGTGGCGTGGTTCGTGAACTCCACCTTCGTGAGCTGGAACGCGAGCATGGACTTGCGGCCGTAGTGCGGCGGCATCTTGAGGAACGCCCACGACGTGTCGTCGGGCGCGCCGTTCTTCCACACCAGCACGCGCACCGCCGGGTTGTTGGGCGCTAGCGTACGCGAGGTCACCTTGCGGCTGGCCAGGTCCATGGTGAAGTCGGACTGGAACTCGACCACCTTGCCCGTGTACTCCGAGTCGCCGATCAGGAACTCGGTGTCGAGCGGCGTCACGATGCGATCACGGAACTCGGTGAACACCCGGTGCCCCACGACCAGCGTGACCTGGGCCACGCGCAGCGTGTCGGTGACCGTGGCCGCGGTGGCCGTGGTGGCCGCGGGGACCGCGACCGGCGCGGCGGGCGTCGCATGCGAGGGCAGCAGGGCCGGGGCCTTCTCGGCGGCGGCGAGCGGTAGCGCCACGAGCAGCAGGGCAGGAAGCCAGAGCAGGGTCGGGCGGTTCATCGCTTCGCTCCACGGGCCAATAGGGTGTCGCCGTCGGCCGGGAGCTTGAAGCCCCCGAGCAGCTGGCGGACGAGCTTCTCGGACAGCAGGTCCACACTGCGCACACGGCCCAGACCGAACAGCGTCTCGTGGTCCTCGCCGGTCATGACGCGCATGGCCGACCATGCCGTGCGGCCATTGCGGCCATCGAGCAGCCGAAGCGTCATGCCCACGGCGGGCACCGCGCCCTCGGGCGTGCGCACCTCGCCGTATTCGAGGATCGTGCCGGCCAGCAACCAGCGCGCATCGAGCCGCTGTGCGACCTCGGAGACGCGATCGCGCGTCACGCCGTTCACGTCGCGGATGCGCAACTCCATGAACACCTGGTCCACGTCGCCCGGCTGCACCGGCTGGCACTGCCGCGTCTCGCCCAGCACACCGGCGAGCACGCGCGTGAGCCGGTCGCTCGCGTCACCGCGCGGCGTCAGGTTCTCGAGCGGCAGGATCGCCACGCGCGGCAAGTGGCTCGCCAACCCCACCGGCGGCGGCGCGGGCACATGCGCGCTGCAGCCACAGAGCAACGCCAACCCCAGCGCTGCGCAGAACAAACCACCCCGCGCACGCATCAGAACGCCTCCTTCTTGAGCGCGTTCACCGCCTGACGGCAGGCGTCCTGCGTGACCATGCCGAAGCTCTTGTGGTTCGCGCCGCCGATCACCGGGATCCGGCTGCGGCCGCGCTGGCTCACCGTGATGCGCCACACGGTCTGCTGGGTGGCCACATCGATCATCTCGGCGTCGAACGTGACCACCGGCACCTCGTCGCTACCGTTGCGCTGGATCGAGTACTCGGTCACCGCGCCGCGGATGAGCCCCGTGGCCTCGGCGGCCGTGGCGGCCTCGGCCAGCTTCTTGGGATCCGCGTGGCCCTGTGCGTCCGGCAGTCCGCCGATGCGGTCGAGCATGCCGTGGAACTCGCC
The DNA here is from genome assembly GCA_021414165.1 of Candidatus Eiseniibacteriota bacterium. Taxonomy (GTDB): domain Bacteria; phylum Eisenbacteria; class RBG-16-71-46; order RBG-16-71-46; family RBG-16-71-46; genus JAIOPA01. The sequence continues at coordinate 7,694 of JAIOPA010000199.1, read as the reverse complement.
GGGCTCCACGATCTGGAAGCGCTCGGCCATGACCAGTTCGGTCATGAACGCGCGCGTCACGCGCTCACCGGCGTTCATGTCGCCCGTCAGGTTCGCGAACGGCACCACCGCGATGCGCTGGTAGTACGTGAGGTCGGCTTTATGGTTCACGAACAGCCGCGGGCCTGCCGCACAGCTGCTCGCCGTGGCGAGCATGCCGAGCACGAGAGCCGCACCGGTCATCCGTCTCATGGTGATCATGACTACCTCCCGAACGCCCACGTCAATGTGAGCGTCCCCTGGCGGTTCTCTCTCTCGCTGCCGCGATCCGCCACACCGGCCGCCGCATCCACCTGCAGCTTGCGCGTCACCAGCGCCAGCACGTGCAGCGACCACACTTCACGACCGTTCACCGTCTGCGACCCGGTGAGCGCACGGATGTCATTGTTCTTGGACCAATCCGCCACGATCTGCGCGCTCGGGTGCGGCTGCCAACGGCCGCTCGCGCTGCGCGTGGTGGTGTAGATACCGCCACGCGCCACCGTGCTGGCCGTGGTGCCCGTGAGCTCGAAGCGCCCGAACGGCCGCCAGCGCACATCGAACGCCGACGTGCGCGCTGCGCTGGCGTTTCCACGCAGCACTGCACCACCGGCGCGCGACAGCCGGCCGTTCCAACCCAGCGTGAACGCCTTCCACGGCGTCATGCGCAGCCGCGCATTCGCCTCGGTGGTCGTGCTCACGTCGCGCAGCGTGGTGTCGTCGCTGGTCGAGACCTGCGCGTCGGCTGCGCACTCGAGCCCTCGCACCACCACGATCTGCGAGCCCGCGCGCACCGCCTCGATCGACCACGGCCTCAGCCCCGGCGCCCAGTTGGTGACGTGCGTGAACGCGGCCAGGCCGTTCCAGCCCGGACGCACGCGGCCGTCCAACGAGGCCACACCGCTCACCGACGTGGCGAGCCGCTGCCCCGCGGTGGTGCGCACCGTGCGCGCGCCCGAGGCGGCCATGAGGCGAAGCGGGCCCGCAGGGTCGATCGAGAGCTGGGCCGACCCTTCATGGTCCTCGCTCCGCGTCGTCTGGGGGCCCCGCGATTCCGCCCGCCGCCACAACCAGCTGCCCGAACCACTCACGAGCGTGCCCGGACGCCAGCCGGCGTTGAGCGAGGCACTGTGCCCGCGCGAGGAGCCGTATGAGCGGCCCGGCTGGCCAGCGCGCGAGTCATTGAGGTCGTAGGCCAGGTCCATGTTCGTCGTACGGGACGGCGACAGGTGCAGCGAGCCACCGGCGTTCGCGGTGCGCTGCGTGGTGCCGGCATCGATGCCCGCACGGATCGCCTGCTGGTCGCCCATGCCGCCGTACAGATTGAGATGATCGTTGGTCCAGCTCATGCGCGCGGTGCGCGACGTCCCGGTCTCTTCCTTGGTCATGGCGTCGGGGTTGCGGTGCCGCCGCGTCCACGCCACGTCGAGCCGTGGCCACTGCGGCGGCGCGATCTGCCCGGTGAGCACGGTCTCCTGCGCGCGCGACGTGATCGTGGTGCCGCGCGTGGAGTCGGGGCCGCTCGAAGCGCCATTGGGCCCGAGCCCGCCCGTGACCGTGGTGGGCCGGTAGGCCGCGAACACGCTGGCCCACGGATGCGTCACCTGCACGCTGCCCTGCGGCTGGCGGCTCTGGTCGGGCAGACCCCGATAGGCGAGGTCGGTGATCCGGAACGACGACATGATGCGCAGGTCCGAGCGCGGCGTGGCGTAGTGCTGCAGCTCGAGCGTCTGCAGCCAGCGCTCCACGCGGTCGCGCTCCAGTTGGCCATCGGCGCGCTTGGTCATCTGTCAGCGCGCATAGTTCACCCGGTACGATTCACTGCCGTGGCAGGTGGGCGCGCAGGTGCCGCCGGTGGCGGTGCGCGTGTAGTTGTTGAGCCCGGGGTTGCGCCCGGTCACCATGAGGTTCGGCTGCGTGGCCGAGCCATGCGTGACATGGCAATCCACGCACGGCACGTTCTCGCCGGTCACGTGGCCGCTGTGCCCGACCTCGGCGCCCGGCGAGTTGAACCGCGACGCGTTCTGCAGCGACGTGCCCGAGTTGCGGTTCGCATACACGTCGTAGCTGTGGCAACGGAAGCACAGCTCGTTCGACGTCATGGTGCGGCGGCCCGGCGTGGCGTTGTACGGCTGGCGCAGGATGCCCTGGTAGATCGAACCATGCGGCCCCTTGGTGAGGCCGAAGTCGCTGCCATGGCAATCGCCACACCGGGTGAGCGACGTGGCGCTCCAACCGGCCGTGAACGCGAGCGGCGAGATGTTGAGGTTCTTCCCCTGGGCCTCGACCGGGTGATACGACGGGTTCGCCGGGTTCAGCACCTTGGCGAAGTCGGTCTGGCCCACCGGTGCCGTGGTCCACGACGAGTGGCACTTGAAGCACAGCTGGTACTCGGTGTTGGGCGTGGTCGTGGTGTCGGACGGCGGCAGGAACGTGTAGAGCGGCTGGCTGCCGGCCAGGCCGTTCAGCACGAGCACGCGGCTCACGCCCAACGTGGTGGCCGATGCGTTCACACCACTCGGAGCGCCGAAGGCGTCGCTGCGTGCGAGGTGCGGGTTGTGGCAGTCCTCGCACTCGGCGTGGCGCTGGTTGGCGGGCGTGCGGCCGAACGCCTCGGGTGCCGACTCGCCGCTCGTGTGCCGCGCGGTGAAGTCCGGGCCGGGGTGGCGATACGGCTTGTTGAAGTCGCTCTGCACGTTGCGCAGCGCCGGCGCGCCATCGTGGCAGGTGACGCACAGCTTCTCTTCGCGCTGCATGAGCAGCTGCGGGATGATGCCCGTGGCATCGGCGTAGCCGTGCGGATCGTGGCAGTTGCGGCACATGCCGGCATCGGTGGCGGGCCGCGCGGCGGGGTCGGGGCCGGGCCACACCGTGTTCGGGCTCGCGCCATGCGCGGCACCCGTGTACAGCCCCAGGCCCGGGAAGCTCTTCGTGGTCCACACATTCACCGTGTGGCAGCTCGCGCACAGCGCGTTGTCGTTGGGCGCCATGAGCAGACCCGGCTGCGGGTCGATGCTCTCGCCATGCATGGTGTGGCAGCCCTCGCACGACGACGCGTGACCACCCTGGGCGGCGAGCGCGGGGATCTCGGCGGGCGAGCGCAGCGGAAAGCGCGCGGCGCGGCGCGCCATCGCGGTGCCGATCGGCACTGCGAACAGCGCGAGCCCCACGAGTGCGGCCACGAAGCGCACGTCGATCCGTGCTCTTCGCTCGCTTGTCGTGTGCGTTGCGCGCATCGCCGCCTCCGCGGGTTCGTGTCCTGCGGTTCCCACCGGACGCGCACGCTCAGGTGCGCGCCCGGTGTTCCCCGTACTGCTCTACGAGAGAGAAGTGCCAGAGTCCGGTCTCCGCCGGATCATCCGCCCTGCGAATGGCACTGACGGCACAGGTCCTTGTACACGCCGCCGTCGCCATCTTCGGTGACCGTCGCACCCGTACCGGTCATGAACACCAGACCGAACGCGTTGCGGTTACCGTGGGCCTTGTGGCAGCTCATGCAAGAAGGCGTCACCGTGTTATCCGCGGTGGTCGCGTTCCACAGGCCCTGGGAGTCCATCACCTTCACGCGGTTCGTGAGGCCATTGAATCGCGCGAGGCTGGAGATGAACGTGGCGCCCGGCGTGCCGATGTTGACGTCCGCGGTGGGATGCCGCTTCCACGGGTTGGTATTCGCAGCGGTCACGCCGCCCGACTGCCCACCCATGTTGGCCGCACCACCAGCGCCGTGGAAGTCGACGTGGCAGTTCTGGCACCACTGACCGTAACGGCTCGCGTTCGTGACCGGTTCGTTGAAATCAACGTCCGTGTCGACGTACGAATGCGGTGCACGCTCGTAAACGTCCTTCGTCAGGTCGTTCGTCGTGATCGCATACGAGATCGTGTCACCCGCGAAGATGCCGCGGTTGAGCAGGTTGCGATAGGTCGTTGCGCCGTGCTGCGCATGGCAGCTCGTGCAGATGAGGCCTTCCGCACCCGGGATGTACGCGCTGCCGGTCCCGCCTGGGGGCAGGTCCATGGAATGCAGCGTGTGTCCGTCGATCTCGTCATAGCCGAGGTCGTTCGGGATCGTGCCTGACTTCGCATTCAATGCACCGGCCATACGGCGCTGGTTCGTCGCGCTCGCACCGAAGACGTCCGGGGCGAAGGACTGGCCATCGTGGCAGGCCAAGCACATCTTGGTCTCTTCATCGCGAAGCAGGTCAGGGAACGGACCGCCGGTCCCGATCGGAGGGAACGCCGAGCCGCTACCGGAATAAGTATGCGACTGACTCGAGTGCGCCACATGACAGTCGGAGCACACCAGGCTTGCGCCCGTATGGAAGTCGCCCGCATATGCAGACGCCCCGATACCCATCGTGAGGACGACGGAGACGAGGATGATCAGGCGTCTCATGACTGACTCCTTTGAAGGATCGGGTCCATGCATCATCACTGGGACAAAGGCCATTCGGCCCACCTCCTTGGCGCCCCCGGACGCCTTTCTGGTCAGCGCAACCACATGACCTGGAACCGGCTGCCCGATTTTTCAGCCAGCGCCAGGAGCCCGTGGCCATCACCTGCCAGCGCACTAGGTTCACGGAATTCGCCCAAGCCAACGCCGACGCCTCCGAACGCCCCCACGAACGTTCCGTCGGATTCGAAGACCTGGACGATCTGTCGGATCGCATCGGTGACACACACGCGGCCGCCGGTCGTGAACGCCAGACCGGACGGCAGCGAGAAGTTGCCCGGGCCGAGATCGTGGCGGCCGAAGCCGGTCACGTAGCGGCCATCGAGCGAGAACACCTGCACCGCGCGCTCGGTGGCCGCGCACGCGATGAACACCCGGCCGGCGCTATCAATGGCCATGGCCGTCACGTTCTCGAGCTTGGTGGAGTCGGTACCCGTCACGCCCCACGTGTCGAGGTGGCGCAGCGTGCGGTCGAACACATGGATGCGGCCCTCGCCGCGGCTCGCCACCAGCACGCGGCCGTCGGGCGAGACGGCGATCGCGCCGGGGCCGCGGAACGCGCCGGCGGTGTCGTCGGGAGCGGGCAGTACGAGCTGCTGCAGCGAGCGGCCGCGGTAGTCGAGCACGTCGACGTAGGGCGCCTTGGTGTCGGACACCAGGATCTCGCCGGCCGGCGTGACCGCCAGCGCGATGGGTTCGCCCGCGAGCGGCCGGCCGTCAGGCCCGGGCACCTCGTGCGTGAAGTAGCCGCGCGGCCACGTGCGGTAGTCGAAGAACTCGATGCGGCCGATGCCGGTGTTCGCCACCAGTACTTCATGGTGCAGCGTGTCGAGCGCGATGGCGCGCGGCCGCACGAACACCTGGCCACGGTGCGCCTGACCCATGACGTGCGTGGAGTCGAGCAGGAGGATCGTGGCGCCGGCCGCTGCCGGGCGCGGGGCGAGCAGCGCGCCCAATAAGAAGAGCGCGGTGGCCGTGCCGCGCGCCAGCCGGGCGAGCGCCTGCTCGCGCGCGTGCAGCGCGGCCTCGAACACGGGTGCCAGTTCGGCCAGGGGCGCGGCGATCTCACGCGTCGACATCTGGCGGTCCACCACGAGCGTCTCGGCCACGGCTGCAAAGGTGTCCCGCGCGTCCGGCGCGAGGGCGATGCCCTCGAGGCCTGCGACGCGCGGCCGTCCCACTCGACGCGGCGTGGAGAGCGAACGCGCGGAGTGGGGGATGGTCTCTAAGGAGTAGGTCGGCAGCTGGACACGGCCGGGATCACCGGGCGTGCTACGAGGCGTGAGGGAACGCCGATCGTGTCCGAGAGAGGCTCGCATGTCTTCGACCTGTCGTTCGCCGTGAGCGGCATGAGCTCGTGCGAACGGCCGGGCTCACGGTGTCGTGGGGGACACACGTGTTCCCTAGGGCAATGCATGTGCCAAGTTTCACAAACTTCGTGTGTGAGCACTGCGTGGGCGTTCCAAGTGTGGGCACACGAACCGCTTCGCGTTGCCACGCTCTCGGTGTTTCTACGGATGCGACCTCCGAATCACACGTGCTCGCGTCTGCCATCGTGGCAGCAGCGACTGCCGTGTCATGGATCGCAACGCGTATCGCGCGCCTTTCGGACCACTGCTGTGTGCGTGCACACGCAACGCATGGCCGTGTGTCGCGACGCAGGTACGCGACCCGCAGAAACCCGCGCTGCGCTGCGGGTTCGCGCGTCGCGAGCCGATCGCGCGGTGCCCATGCGACGAACGGCGCAACAGGTGATGACGGAACGGGCACGCTTCTGGCTTTGGGTCTCTGCGAACGCGCGGCCCTGGTCCGCGCCAGACCTTCCGCTTCCGCCATCACGGAGGCCCGCGATGCCTGCAGGTCAACTTCTCGTCGTACTCGCGTTCCTCACCGCGCTCATCGCCACGGTGGCCTATGTGCCGTCGTTGCAGACCGGTGCTCGCAGCAAGATCGCGCAGGGCTTCTTCACCGCGCACGCCGTGCTGCTGGTGTTGGCACTCGTCACGCTGGCGGGACTCTTCTTACAGCATCGCTTCGAGTACGAGTACGTGGCCGCCAACTCGTCCCGCGAGCTGTCGCCCGCGCTCACCTTTGCGTCCATGTGGGCCGGCCAGGAGGGCAGCATCCTGCTATGGGCCGCGATCGGTGCGATCACCGGCCTCGCGCTGGCTCTGCAGCCCGGCCGCCTGTCGGCGCCCGCCATGGTGTTCAGCGGCATCGCGCAGCTGTTCATGATCGGTCTGCTGCTCGTGAGGAGCCCGTTCCGCCTGAGCGACGTGGTGCCCGCCAATGGCCAGGGCCTGAACCCGCTGCTCGAAGACCCGTGGATGGTGTCGCATCCGCCCACGCTGTTCGTGGGCTACGCCGCCATGCTGCCGCCGTTCGCGCTGGGCGCGGCAGCGTTGTGGCGCGGTGAGTACGAGGAATGGAACCGCCGCGTGTGGCCGTGGACGCTGTTCGCCGTGGTCTCGCTGGGCCTGGGCATCGTGTTGGGCGGCATCTGGGCCTACAAGGTGCTCGGCTGGGGTGGCTACTGGGGCTGGGATCCGGTCGAGAACGCCTCGCTCGTGCCGTGGCTCATGGCCGTGGCGCTGCTGCACGGCCTGCTGATCCAGCGCACGCTCGGTGCCATGACGCGCACCAACCTGCTGCTCGCGAGTCTCGGCTGGCTCACCGTGGTGGGCGGTACGTACCTCACGCGCAGTGGCGTGCTGAGCAACTTCAGCGTGCACAGCTTTGCCGACACCGGCCTGGGCCCGGTGCTCACCGCGTTCCTCATGGTGTTCACGCTGGGCGCGGCAGGTCTGCTCGCATGGCGCTGGAACGCCGTGGCGCCCAAGCACGTGGAGTGGTTGAACGTGAGCCGCGAGGCCGCGCTGTGGCTGGGGCTCATGACCGTGGTGACGCTGGCCGTGATGGTGGCGGCCGGCACCACCATGCCGCTGCTCACCGGGCTCGCCGGCAAGCCCGCGAGCGTGCGTCCCGAGTTCTACACCGCGGTCACCATGCCATTCGCGCTGGTGATCCTGCTGCTCATGGCCGTGGCACCTGTGCTGCGCTGGTCGCGCCAGGCCGGCACGAGCTGGCTGCAGACCGTGGGCGTGGGTGGCATCGCTGGCATGGCCGCGCTGGTCGCTGCGTATGCGCTCGGTCTGCGTGATCCGTTGTGGTTGGCGCTACTCACCGCGACCGGCTGGATGCTCGGCTTGAACGCGTGGGTGGCGTG
>JAIOPA010000242.1 GCA_021414165.1 Candidatus Eiseniibacteriota bacterium | reverse complement strand
CCACGCTTCTCCAAGCTTCGAGGTGGGCGCTCGTTGAAGGATCACCCTGGAACCATCGGGTTGACTCGACTTCTCGCTACGACATCCGACCTCACTCGAACTCTTGACCGGGCCTCACTCGGGGCGACTCCGGTCGGGAGTTCTGCGCTTTTCGGGGCATCAAGGAAGAAGGCTACCAAGTGATCGTCCGTAAGTTCCCCATCTCGCATCTCGATCCCATCTCGCTGCTCGGCCAGAACGACGCCAACGTCCGAACGATCGAACGCGACATCCCCGTGCGCATCACGCTCCGGGATGGCACGTTGAGCGTGGCCGGCGAAGAGCATGACGTGAAGCCGGCGGTGCGGGTGCTCGAGGAGCTGGTCGAGTTGGTCGAGCGTGGCCGGGTCATCGAGGACGCCGACGTGGCCACCGCACTCGGGCAGGTCCGCCGCGACAGCTCCAACGGCCTGCCGCTCGACGGCAACGGCAAGGGCAAGCTGGCCGAGGCCTATGACGGCGCGCCGGGCTACACGTTCGATCGCAAGGCAGTGCGCCCGCGCACGCCCACGCAGGCGTTGTACTTGAAGGCCCTCGAGCAGAACGAGGTCGTGTTCGGCATCGGGCCGGCCGGTACGGGCAAGACCTACCTGGCGGTCGCTGCGGCCGTGGCCGCGCTACGCGCCAAGAAGGTCGATCGCATCATCCTCGTGCGGCCCGCGGTCGAGGCCGGCGAATCGCTGGGCTTCCTGCCGGGCGACATGCATGAGAAGGTCGATCCGTATCTGCGCCCCATGTACGACGCGCTCGCGGATCTCATGAGCTACGACAAGATGCGCCGCTTCCTCGAGATGGGCGTCATCGAGATCGCACCGCTCGCGTTCATGCGCGGCCGCACGCTCTCGAACGCGTTCGTGATCCTGGACGAAGCGCAGAACACCACCGTGCGCCAGATGAAGATGTTCCTCACGCGATTGGGTCTCAACTCGCGTGCGGTCATCACGGGCGATCTCACGCAGATCGATCTGCGCACGCCCGAGACCTCGGGCCTCGTGCGCATCCAGTCGATCCTCGGGCACGTGCCGGACATCAAGTTCGTGTACTTCCATCCGGAAGACGTCGTGCGCCACCGGTTGGTGAAAGAGATCATCCACGCGTTCGACATCTATCACGCGCGAGTCGAGCGCAAGCTCGATGACGGCGTGGGTGCCACGCTCGATCCGCTGGCGGCCAAGCTGGACTCCGAGATCCGCGAAGAAGCCAAGCGCATCGGTGCGCCGCTGCTCCCCGACGAAGCGAAGGACGGCCAGGAGGGTGCGCAGGCCTAGCGGCCGCGCGCTCACGGATCCATGAGTACCGACGACCTGCCGACCGCCGTACCCGCGTTGCCCGACCGCGCACGCACCGTGCGTTGGGGGCATCACGCCATGCGGCTCGTCATGGTGCTGGTGCTGCTGGCGGCCGCGGCCGTGTTGCCCACCGGACAGGGCGGGTTCGACCGGCTGCGCTATCGCGAGGGCGACATCGCGCGTGAGCGCGTGGTGGCCCCGAACGACTTCCGGATCCAGAAGGACGAGATCACGCTGCGCCGCGAGCAGGAAGAGGCCGCGCTCGCCGTGCCGCCGGTGTTCGTGCGCGATCAGCGCGCGCGCACCGATGCGATCGAGCGCTGGTCCGCGTTCCAGGAGCGCGCACTGGCGGTGGTGTCCGATCCCGATGTGGGCCCGCGTGAGCGTGCCGAGAAGCTCAAGTTGCTGGGTGTGCCGCTCGATGCCACCGCCATCGAGGCACTGTCGGCGCCTGGGCGTGCGCGCCGTGCACTCACCGAGATGGGCGCGTGGCTGCCCGAGGTGCTGGAGACGGGCGTGCTCGCCGAGAAGCGCAGCGGGCTCATCCTGGGCTATCGCAACGTCACGCTGCGCGAGGGCGACCTCGAGAGCAGCGCACCGGCCACGCGGTTCCTCGATCGCCACGAGGCACTCGAGCAACTGCAGCGCCTTGCACGTGCCGGCTTCGGTGC
>JAIOPA010000241.1 GCA_021414165.1 Candidatus Eiseniibacteriota bacterium | reverse complement strand
ACAGGTTGCCGTTGCGCTCCAGCTCGCCGAAGAACATCGAGATGAAGCGCGACGACAATCCGCTCTGGTGGATCACGCGGTTCAAGCGCTCCACCATGCGCGTGATCTTGAGGTCACGTTCCACGCCCATGCGCAGGCCGGTCGCCACATCGCGTGCCTGCAGCGCGGCGGGCAGCCCGTGGCCCGAGGCGTCGGCAACCGCAAAGCCCATCGTCTCGTCGTCGATCGTGTAGTAGTCGTAGAGATCGCCACCCACCGACTGCGCGGGCGTGCTCGCGGCATACACGTCGAAGCCCGCGAACTCGCGGCGGCCCGGCGGCAGCAGCGACAGCTGGATCGTGCGCGCCTGCTCGAACAGGTCCTCGAGCCGGCCGCGCTCCAGGCGCTGCCGTACCGCGTACACGATCGAGTTGAGCGCCGACAGCAGTTCGGCGCGCGTGGGCACGCTGCGCACGCCATCGGGGCTCGCGGGGAACACCGCCACCAGCGGGCCATCGAGCGCGCCTACCGCGAACAACCCGGTGCGGCCCGCCGCGGTGTCGCCCACCCACGGCAGTTCGCGGATCGGCTCCGCGCCCTCGGGGTGCAGTCGCGCCGCCAACTCCTCGTGCACGTCGGGGCGCGCCTCGCCCCAGCGCTTGGCGGCCGAGATCTTGTGCCCCTTGCGCTCGTACAGGTGCACCGCGACCAGCGCCAACGGCCCGCCCAGTTGCTCCAGCAAGCGCGGCGCAAAACGCGCGGCGAATCGCTCGGGCGAGCGCGCACGCTCACCGCCGGCGAAGGCCTGTTCGATCTTGCGGTAGAAGGCTTTGGATTCGAGCATCGCGAGTGGGGCTCCGGCGCGGGGGAGTGGCCCGTGAACCTACCGGAAATGCAGCCCGCTGGGCAGAGCCGCGCAGGCCGCGCGAATGGCGCGTTACCGCGTGGGCACGTCCCCGTTGGCCAGCGCCTGCCACGTGAACCGCACGTTCTCGGCGTGCACGTCGTTCATGGGGTAGCTGGCGTCCTTGCCCAGATACTCCATGGCGGCCAACTCGGTGCGCGTCTCGTCAAGACCTGCGCCACGCTTCCACGCAGCGTTCACGCGTTCTTCTAGGTGCATCAGGTAGTCCATGTCGCGCAGCAACCGCCGGTAGCCATCGAGCCGGCCATGCGCCAGCGGGCCGTGACCGGGGACCAGCACGCGCACGTCTTCTTGCTCGAACAACCAGTGCAGCGACTTCAAGCTCGCGCGGTACACCCACGGCGGTGCATCGAGCCAGGGGATCTCGATATCGCTCAAGAGATCGCCCGCCACGAGCACGCCCGACTGCGGCAGCCAGAGCGCCAGGTGCGTGCTCTGATGCCCGGGCGTGTCGTACGTGACCACGTCGAACTCGCCCAACCGCACCAACGCCGTGCCGCGCGCGGCGTGCACGGGTGCGAACGCCTTGAACGGCTGGCGCAGCGACTCGCCCAGCTCGGCCACGCCCTTCTCGGCGGCGCGCTGGATGGTGAGTTCCTCGCGCTCCAGTTCGTCGCCGAAGCCCGAGTGCGCAAAGCTCTCGGCGCCGGGGAACCACGGCATGCCCAGCACGTGATCCCAGTGCGGGTGCGTGAACGCCACGGACACGCGCTCGAAGCGCGGCGTGATCTCCTGCGTGGCGGCCGCGATCTCGTCGAGCTCGCTCGGCAACACGCCGGGGTCGGCCAGCAGCACGTGGCCATCGCGCACCGCGAACAGCGAGTTCATGGCGTAGCAGCGGCTCTGTCGTACGCGCAGGCCATCGCCCAGGTCGGTCCAAGCGCTCATGTGTGGCTCTGCCTCCATGCGCGAAGCTCCGCCGGGTTCAAGGCCCGGCGGAGCTTCGCGCGAACAGTCGTGTTGCGTGGGATCACGGCTCGATCGGCACCACGATGCGGCCGGCCACGATCTCGGCCTGCAGCGAATCGACCGTTGCCTTGACGTGATCGGGGATGAGCGCCTTGTTGCGGTCGTCGTAGACCCACGTGACACCGGAGTCGGCGAGGCCGAACTCGCGCACGCCGCCCTTCCAGTTGCCGGCCTTCAAGTCCCGGATCGTATCGAACACGGCCGTGTCGACGCGCTTCACCATGCTCGTCAGCACCACGCCGGGCGCTTCGTCGTACTGGTCGGAGTCCACGCCGATCGCGAGCTTCTTGAGCTCACGCGCGGCCTCGAACACGCCCAGTCCGGTGGAACCCGAGGCATGGAAGATCACGTCGGCACCGGCCTGGTACTCCGAGAGCGCCAACTCCTTGCCCTTGGTGGGATCCTTGAACGCCGCGCCGGTGTTGCCCGCGTACTTCACGAGCACCTGCACGTTCGGGTTCAC
>JAIOPA010000041.1 GCA_021414165.1 Candidatus Eiseniibacteriota bacterium | reverse complement strand
GACGCCTCGATCGTCGGTGACACGGTCGGCGACCCCTACAAGGACACCTCGTCGGTCGCCTTGAACCCCATCATCAAGTTCACGACGCTGTTCGGCCTGCTGGCGGTCGAGATGGCGGTCGCGAACCCGGGCATCGTGGTGCCGGTCGCCTCGGTGTTCATGGTGATCGCGCTGTTCTTCGTGTACCGCTCGTTCTACGGGATGCGCATCGCGTCCAAGTCGTAAGCAGCCTGATCCGTGGTGAACGCAGCCCCCGTCCGGTCCGCCGGACGGGGGCTTCGTCATGCCGACCGGCGACCTCCCCGCTCCCCACTTGAAGTGCGGCGCGATACACATTGCAGGACAACGGATTGCGCAGCGCGCAAACGTCGAGGGAGCCGCTGCGGGCCGACGCTTGCCGTTGGAGCCCGCGCGAGCGCTCCTTCAAGTGGCTCCAAGCCGCGCTCGGGTGCATGGGACCGCCGCTCGGCCCCTCGAGAAGCCGCGCTCGTCGGCGCACGAAATTGTTTGCTTCCTGTAATGCCTTGGCTATTCTCCCGTCTCGTCCTGCACCTTGGCCAAGAGGGCTATCCCCCATGCCGCGATTCCGACTGACGACCCCCGTAGTCTTCGCCAGCCTCGTCGCCACGCTCCTTTCGTTCACCGCCGCCGCTCAGGCCGCGACCGTGACCGGGATCAAGGTCGAACACCGTGAGGGCCAGACCTTCGTGACCTGGGACAACCTCCCCGGGAACGGCTGGCTCTACCACGTGGTGAGCGCGGGCGTCCCGATCCAGGACAACCTGACCCTCGAGAACGCGGTGGAGCTCGCCCAGGTCGGCAGCCAGAGCGCCGTGGATCAGCGCATCTCGTCGCTGCTGGGCCAGACGCTCACGTATCGCATCGACGAGACCCAGCCGCCGCTGCCCGTCGAGCGCGGCCTGTTCGTCGCCACCCCGGTCGTGGGTGCGCTCTCCTATTACGCCGTGCTCGCCGAGCGCGTCGGCTTCGGCAATCCCGACCGCACGCTCGTCATGGGTGCCAACAGCACGGTCGACCCGCTGCTCGAGCAGGTCGCCAAGCCCAGGCCCATCTGGCAGCGCCGCCTCACCTCGCCCGTCGGCGAGGACTACGTGCTCTGGACCACGCAGACCCCGTCGCCCGTGTTCCCCGCCATGTGCAACCTGCCGGGCCGTGCGTTCCACGTGGGCCTGATCAAGGGCGCCAAGAACGGCGCGCTCGTGCTGCACGGCCACGGCCGCGGCGGCAACTTCTTCAACTCGTTCATCGGCACGGGCATGCCCGGCGAGTGGGTGCTGTCGATCGACGACTACATCCCGACCGGTGACTTCTCGAGCTTCTACTTCGGCTACGAGGCCAACTACGACCTCGAGCAGCCCACGAACTTCCCGCGCGTCGATGGCGGCATGATCGTGGACTACACCGAGCAGCGCGTCATGTACCTGCTCGATTGGGCCAACCGCACCATGCCGCACGACCCCACGCGCGTGTACGCGATGGGCGTGTCCATGGGCGGCTCGTTCGCGTTCTTCCTGGCGTGGCACCACCCGGACCTCATCGCGGGCTCGCTGTCGGTGATCCCCAAGATCTGCCTGGGCTACCGCCCCGACGTGTACCCCGACCTGCGCACGTCGCTCGACCGCATGTGGGGCTCGCCCGAGATCGACCTGCCCACCACCGCCGGTGAGCGCGTGTTCCAGTGGATGGACGGCCGCGAGCAGGCGCGCATCTCGCGCAACCGTGGCTCGGCGCCGATCGTGGCGTTCGCCGGCCTGAACGACAACATCGTGGGCTGGAGCGAGAAGGTCGCCTACTTCCAGGCCATGGAAGCGAACCGCTCGGGTGGCTCGTGGTACTGGGACCCGCGCGATCACTACACGCCGCACGAGCAGACCGACTGGTACCCCATGATGGCGTCGCGCCAGCTCTACAAGTACAAGAACAACCAGAGCTACCCGGCGTTCTCGAACTGCTCCACGAACAGCTCGTTCGGCAACGGTGACCCGGTCACCGCCGACCCGATCGGCAACATCAACGGCGGGATCGACTTCGACGAGACGACGATCGACGAGATGTGGCTGCACTGGGACGTGACGCTGCGCACGCGCGGCCTCACCACCGTGGACGGCATCCTGGCGCCGGCCGAGTCGCTCACGGCCGACGTGACGCCCCGCCGCCTGCAGCGCTTCATCGTTGCCGAGCACGTGTTCTACCGCTACGAGGTCCGCCGCCTCTCCGACGACGCGCTCGTCCAGGAGGGCATGGTGCAGCCCGATGGTGACGCCGTGCTCACGATCCCGGCGGTCAAGGTGTACGGCTCCGGCTCGCGCCTCACGGTGTTCCCGAGCACGACCACGGGTGTGACGCCGGACCTTTCCGCGCGACTGCGCCCCCATGTGTCGCTGTCGCGCAACCCGATCGCCAACAAGGCCTCGCTCACGGTGCAGTGGCCGGGCGAAGGCGACGCGGTGGTCGAGACGTTCGACATGCAGGGCCGCCGGGTGCGCACCGAGTTCACGGGCCATGCGCGCGGCGTGACGGAGCACACGTTCCGCACCGCCGGGCTCGCGCCGGGCATCTACATGGTGAACGCGCGCCAGGGTGGCAAGCGCACCACGCGCCGGGTCACCGTACTCAAGTAGTCCCCGCCCAGGGACGCGACAGGCCCGGTTCGCTCACGCGAGCCGGGCCTTCGTGTTGCTTGCCGAGCCGCTACAGTTCGTTGCGCCGGATGATCTGCGCGTAGCGCCACGCGCTGGGCCGGATGCGGCGCTCCTGCGTGGCGAAGTCCACCTCGATGAGCCCGAAGCGCGCGCCATAGCCGTCGGCCCACTCGAAGTTGTCGAGCAGCGACCAGTGCATGTAGCCCACGCAGTCCACCCCATCGGCGACCGCGCGCGCGACCTGCCAGAGGTGCATGAACAGGAACATCCACCGGTCGTCGTCGTTGCGCGTGGGGATGCCGTTCTCGGTGATCAGGATCGGCAGACCGTAGCGCGAGTACTCCTTCAAGAACTGCGCAAGGCCCTCGGGGTACACCTCCCAGCCGAGGTCGTTGAGCTTGCCGCGCTGCTGGCGGTGATCGCGATGCGCGAAGTCGCCCACGAGCCCGGGCAGGTTCAGCCCCGAGTTCCGCACGAAGTCGCGCGTGTAGTAGTTGACCCCGATGAAGTCGAGCGTGCGCTTGATCGGCAGGTTCTCCCAGAACAGCCCGGGCACCCGTAGCACACCGGTGTGAAGCGCCTCGATGAACAAGTGATTGAACAGATGCCCGCGTACCTTGACCGACTGGCGGTCGAGCCAGCGCGTGGGATCATCGGGCGACAGCGACAGCGCGTGCTTGGCGATGCTGACCATGGCGTCCGAGCGCCGCGAATGGATCGCGTGGTACATGCGCACGTGCGCGCGCAGCATGTGGCGCATGACCATGAGCCCGGTGGCCCAGGCGCGTACGCGGCCGGGCGGCCACTGCCCCAGAAGCCAGCCCTTGAACATCTGCACGACCGGCTCGTTCAGGGTGATCCACCAGCGCGCGTGCGGGCCCAGCACCTCCATGACCTTGGTGGTGTAACGCTCGAGCGCGCGCTCGATCTCGGGGTTCTCCCAACCGCCCTTCTCGGCCATCCACTGCGGCAACGTGTAATGGAACAGCGTCACCACCGGCTCGATGCCGCGCTCGTGCAACGCCACCAGCACGTCGCGGTAGTGATCGAGTGCCTCCTCGGACCAGCGGCCCTCCTCGGGCTCGATCCGGCTCCACTCGATCGAGAAGCGGTGCGAGTTGTGGCCGAGTGCCTTGGCGAGATCGAAGTCCTCGCGGTAGCGGTTGTAGTGGTCGCACGCGGCACCGCTGGGTTCCGCGGTGCGGCCGGCCTGCTCCCACGCCCACCAGTCGTTGTGGATGTTGTTGCCCTCGACCTGGTGCGACGACGTGGACGCGCCCCACAGGAAGCCGTCGGGGAACCGGAAGTTGCTCGCCGCGCTCGCCGCATCGGGCCCACCCGGCGCCTGCGCCGTGGGATCGAAGTCCGGCGAGCCCGAGAAGTCGAAGTCCGGCGAGCCCGAGAAGTCCGGCTCCCGATGGTCCTCGTGGATGCTCACGCCACCTCCGTGCGGCGAACCGGTGCGAACAGCCGGCCCATGCGGCCGGCCGGGGCGGCCACGGCTTGCGCCGGAGGCGCGAAGGCGTAACCTGCCCGGGTCCTGTCATCCGGAGTATCGGCCAGTCCCTCCACCCCCTCAAGGAGTACGCCATGAAGCGCCCCCTGCCCGCGCCACGAGATGCGCGGGGCCTGCGGCCGCTAGCCGCCCTCTCCCTTGCGCTCGGGCTGCTGTTCGGCTCCAGCGCGTTCGCCGCCGCGCCGGCGGGCAAGGCTCCCGCCGCCCCCAAGGGCCCGGCGGTCGAGGAGCACATGCTCGCGAACGGCATGCGCGTGCTCCTGGTGCCGCGCCGCCTGTCGCCCACCGTGTCGTGCGGCTGGGTCGCGCGCGTGGGCTCCGCCAATGAGCGCCCCGGGATCACCGGCATCGCGCACCTGTTCGAGCACATGATGTTCAAGGGCACGCACGTCATCGGGACGCGGGACTACGCGCTCGATGCCAAGCTCATCGCCGAGCAGGAAGCGGTCATGGACGAGATGCGCGCCGAGATCAGCAAGCTGCGCGAGGCGTACCGCCGCGGCGATCTGGACGACATCACCAAGCCCGAGGCCAAGACGCCGCGCATGAAGGCCCTCGAGGCGCAGTTCGATTCGCTCGTGGCGGCGCAGCGCAAGAACATGATCAAGAACGAGTTCGACCTGGTGCTGCAGAAGAACGGCGCCTCGCGCATCAATGCGTTCACGAACGAGGACATGACGTTCTACTTCTACACGCTGCCGGCGAACAAGCTGGAGCTGTACTTCTGGATGGAGGCCGACCGCCTCAAGAACCGCGTGTTCCGCGAGTTCTACAGCGAGCGCGACGTCGTGTACGAGGAGCGCCGCCGGAGCGTCGAGTCCACGCCCACGGGCAAGTTCGACGAGTCGTTCAACAGCACGTTCTGGGATGCCTCGCCGTATTCGTGGGACACGATCGGCTGGCCGAGCGACGTGGCCAACATCACGCTGGCGCAGGCCAACGAGTTCTACGACCGCTTCTACGCGCCGCAGAACCTCACCGCCGTGCTCGTGGGTGACTTCGACACCAAGCAGGCGCTGGCGCTGGCCGAGCAGTACCTGGGCTCCATCCCGCGCGGCCAGAACGCGATCCCGGAGATGATCACCACCGAGCCGCAGCAGCTGGGCGAGAAGCGCTTCTACGGCGAGGCCGAGACCAACCCGAGCGTGGAGATCCGCTGGCATGCGGTGCCGAGCGTCCACAAGGACGTCCCCGCGCTCACCGTGCTGCAGACCGTGCTGAACGGCGACACGGGCCGGTTGCGCAAGCAGCTCGTGCTGGGCGATGGCCCGGCCACGCGCGCGTCCGCGCGGTTGGACGACCGCAAGTACGAGGGCCTGTTCGCGATCGAGGGCGAGTGCAAGGAAGGCAAGTCACCCGACGAGGTGGAGCGTGCGGTGTACACGCAGCTCGATCGCATCGCCAAGGACGGGGTGCCCGAGGATGAACTGCAGGCGGCCAAGAACCGCTTCCTCACCACCACGTACCGCCAGCTCGATGGCAACTTCTTCCTGATGCTGCGCTACGGCGTGGCGGATGCGCGCGGTGACTGGAAGCTGGCCGACCGGTTGTCGGACGACGTGCAGAAGGTGAGCGCGGCCGATCTGCAGCGCGTGACCAAGAAGTACTTCACGCGCGAGAACCGCGCGGTGGCCACCTACACGCGCAAGGCCGGCAGCGAGCCCGAGGATCCGGTGATCGCCGCGTTGCCGCCCGAGGCCAAGGGCATGGTGAAGCAGGCGCTGGGCCGTGTGGCGCAGGCCAAGGACGCCGCGCAGTTGCAGCAGATGCTACAGCGCATGGAGGCCATGGGTGCCCAGGTCCCGGAGAACATGAAGCCGGGACTCGATTACGTGAAGGCGAAGATCCAGGCCCGGCTCGCCGAGCTGGACGCCGCGAAGAAGTGAACCGGAGGCTCACGATGACCCCGCACGCATTCCGGGCGCCACTGGGCGTCCTGTTGTTCTCGTTGGCGCTCGCGGCCCCCGCGCTCGCCCAGGCTCCGGCGCACCCGGACCAGCTCAAGTTCCCGCCGTTCACCTATGTGCCGCCCAAGGCGGCCACCTACCGAACCAAGCTGGCCAATGGCACCGTGGCGTACCTGGTGCCCGACAAGACCACGCCGCTCATCACGGTCCATGTGCTCATGCGCATGGGGCCGCAGCTCGACCCGGCGGGCAAAGAAGGTCTGGCCGCCATGTGCGGCAACCTGCTCACCCGCAGCGGCACCGCGACCCTGACCGCCGATCAGGTGGAGCAGAAGGTCGCGGGGTTGGGCGCGCAGCTCGACTCCAACACGGGCGGCGGCGGTGGTGGCTTCTTCGGACTCGGCGGTGTGCCCATTGGCGCCACCGAGGGCCGTGCCACGGTGAACCTGCTCGCCAAGGACGTCGATCAGGGCCTCGCGCTGCTGGTCGACTGCCTGAAGACCGCGCAGTTCCAGCCCGACCGCATGAAGCTCTACAAGGATCAGGCGCTCCAGAACATGAAGCGCCGCAATGACGAGTCGGGCGAGATCGAGGAACGTGAGTGGGGCGCGCTGCTGCGTGGCGAGGACCACTGGTCGAACCGCTGGACCACGCAGGCCTCGATCGACGGCATCACGGTGGAGGATCTGAAGGCGTTCCAGAAGCGCTACGTGGGCCCGCGCAACTTCGTGCTCGCGGTCTCGGGCGACTTCGATCGCGCCACCATGACCAAGAAGCTCGAGAAGGCCTTTGCGGCCTGGCCCACGCCGGGCGAGAAGCCGGCCACGCCGGCCGCTCCCGTGAAGCCGTCGGATGCGGGCTGGTTCATGGTCGAGAAGGACGTGAACCAGGGCCGTGTGTCCATTGGCCTGCCGGCCATGGACCGCTACGACGCCGACTGGGCGGCCGCGCGCGTCATGAACGACATCCTGGGCGGTGGCGGCTTCACCGCGCGGCTCGTGAACCGCATCCGCTCCGATGAAGGCCTCGCCTACTCGGTCAACTCGCGCATCGAGGGCGGCACGTACTACGCCGAGCCCTGGCGGTTGGTGTTCCAGTCCAAGGTGCGCTCGGTGGCGTATGCCACCCAGATCGCCATGACCGAGATCGGCAAGATGCGCGACTCGTTGGTCACCACCTCCGAGCTGGAGGCGAGCCGCAACAAGTTCATCGAGTCGCTGCCGGTGCAGTTCGAGACCGCCAACGCCATTGCCGGCACGCTCGCCGTGGAGGAACTGACCGGCCGCTATGAGCGCGACCCGGCGTACTTCGCCGAGCTGGCCACGCGATTGCGTGCGGTCACGGCCGAGGACGTGCGGCGCGTGGCGCGGCGCGTGCTCGACCCGGACAAGATGACCATCCTCATGGTCGGCAACACGAAGGACATGCTCGCGGGTGACGACAAGCACGACGCCAGCCTGGTCAAGATGGCCGGCGGCGAGCCCAAGCGGCTGCCGCTTCGCGACCCGCTCACGATGAAGAAGCTGCAGGCCGTCCCTAACTGAGAACGTGCGTCCCGCTGCGGCGGCCCTTGGGGCCGCCGCGGCCGGGACACGCTGGAGAACCGCACATGGCGAGCCGCAAGACGGGCAAGAAGAAGCTGCTGTCGCACGACCTCGACGTACCGCGCGGGCATTCGCACGAGGCCGCCGTGGTGCTGGCCATGCTCGATGACCAGTCGCGCCTTCTGCTGCAGGATCTCAAGGGCATCAAGCCGGCCGAGTTGGAGTGGCAGCCCAAGCGCGGCATGAACACCATCGGCATGCTGCTCGCCCACCTGGCGATCGTGGAGGTGTACTGGCTCGAGGTCGCGGCGGGCCGCTTCACGCCCGCTGCGATCAAGCGTGGCGGTGGCGATGCCGGCGATGCCGTGCAGGCGATCCTGTGGCCGGTGCTCGGCATGGGCTTCAGCGATGCGGGCCTGCCACTGGGCAAGAACGCACTGCCGCCCCGCAACCTGCAGGGCTGGACGTTCGACGACTACCGCAAGCTGCTGGGCCACGCCCGGCTGCACATCGCGCCGCGCCTGCTGGACCTGTCCGACAAGGACCTCGCCCGCAAGGTGGCGCGCCGCCGTGTGAACGGTGAGGAGATGACGCAGAGCGTGCGCTGGATCCTGTACCACGTGCTCGAGCACTTCTCGGGGCACTACGGGCAGATCCTCATGCTCCGCCACATGTACCGCGACCGAAAGAAGGCGCGGTAGCCATGAGCGGCGCGCGCATCGAGTCGCGGATCGTGCCCGAGGCCGGCTGTCGTTCGGCCGAGGTGGCGCTCAAGCTGGCCGAGATCGCCGACCTGCACGCGCAGTTGGGGCGTGTGGCGAGCGGACTCACGGCGGCCCAGCTCGGCTGGCAGCCGGCGCCGGGGCGCAACACGATCGGAATGCTGCTCGCCCACATCGCGGTGGCCCAGGTGCACCTGGGCTTCGTGGTGCTCAAGGGCGAACGCGACAGCGACATCTCGGGCGTGCTGGGGATCACCATGGACGACGACGGCATGCCGTTGCCGGCGGATGGCCTGCCCCCTGCGGCGCTCGAGGGCCGGGAGGTGACGTTCTTCACAGCCTTGCTCGAGCGTGCACTCGAGCACACCCGGCTGGTGGCGCGGGGGCTGGACGACGCCTCGCTCACGGTGAGCATCGAGCGACCGCCCAGGCCGGATGGCTCGGTGCGGGTGTTCGACCGGCGCTGGGGGCTCTACCACCTGGTGGAGCACGCGGCGCAGCATCTGGGACAGATCCAGGTGCTCAAGGCCTCGGCGCTCACGGCCAGGCCATCCTGAGTCCACCGCCCACAGAACACTGCGGCACAAGGCATTAGCTGCATCACCTGAGGCACATTCTCAGGCGACGGCGTACCCAAGAGAACGCCCCGGATCGCTCGCGCGACCCGGGGCGACTCGTTGTAGCGGTACGGCAGCTGACTACGTGCCCTCGCTCCACGACGCCATGTACTTCACCTGCTCCGGCGTGAGGGTGTCGATCGACGTGCCCATGCTCTTGAGCTTCAAGCGGGCGACTTCCTTGTCGATGTCCTGCGGCACGATGTAGACCGTGTTCTGGAGCTTCTTGGCCTTCTTGACCAGGTACTCGACCGACAGCGCCTGGTTCGCGAACGACATGTCCATGACCATGGCCGGGTGACCCTCGGCGGCGGCCAGGTTGATGAGACGGCCCTCGCCCAGCAGGAACACGCGCTTGCCACCCTTGAGACGGTACTCGTCAACGTACGGGCGAGCCTGCTTCTTGCTCACCGACATGCGCTCGAGCGCCGGGATGTCGATCTCGACGTTGAA
>JAIOPA010000193.1 GCA_021414165.1 Candidatus Eiseniibacteriota bacterium | reverse complement strand
TCGAACGTGCCGAACTCCACGAAGTGATTGCCGCTGCCGCTCGTGGCCAACTGCGACCAGGCCTTGTCGCGCAGCCGCGCGGTGATGGGCGACACGCTCCAGTCCTCGTCGAGCACCGCGTGCTCACGCCGCTTCTTGTACGCGCCGCCCACGCCAAAGCAGGTCTCGTCCTCGAGCAGCTTCTTCAACCGGTCGTCCTGCCCGCGCATGCGCTTCGCGCTCACCGCGAACACACACAGCTTCATGCGACAGGCGATGTCCACGCCCACGGCCCACGGGATCACCGCGTCCCGTGTGGCCAGCACGCCGCCCACCGGCAGGCCGTAGCCCAGATGCGCGTCGGGCATGAGCGCGCCGCGTGCGGCGATGGGTAATCGGCAGGCGACGCGTAGTTGTTCGACCGCGGCCTCGTCGATGTCGTCGCCCCAGCGCCGCCAGGGCGCCTCGGGCGTATCCGGCGTCACGTTACTTCCCGCCGTCCCACACGCGATCGGGCACGCCCGCGCGCACGTTGGCCACGCGCGCCATCACGAACAGCAGATCGGCCACCCGATTGAGCCAGTGCACGATGCGCACATCGACCGGCTCGTGCGTGGCCAGTGCGGTCACGCGGCGCTCCGCGCGGCGGCACACGGTGCGCGCCACATGTAATGAGGCGGCGAGCGGCGTGCCGCCCGGCAGCACGAAACGCGTGAGCGGTGCCAGCTCGGTCTCGAGCGAATCAATGGTGCGCTCCAGCACGGCCACGTCGTCATCGCCAATGCGCACGAGCTTCGCCAACATGGTCTCGTCGTGCGTGGCCAACTCGGCGCCCACCTGGAAGCAGGCTTCCTGCAGCTTCAGGATGAGCGTGCCGAACGTGGCCGACGTGTCGGCGGCATGGGCCACGCCCAGGACCGCGTTCAACTCATCGACACTGCCGTAAGCCTCGACGCGTGCGTCGTGCTTGGGCACGCGGTCCTTGCCGAGCAGCCCTGTGGTGCCATCATCGCCGGTTCGCGTGTAGATCTTCATGGGGGCCAGTGTAGCCGCGCGGCCGCATGGGCGCACACCCGTCCGGGCGGCTCCAGACGCGGCCAGGAAGGTGGTCCCCACCCCGGCAGCCGCGCCGCTTGCGCCCGGGGCGCAGGTAGGCCATATTCGCTTGCCCTTCAGATGAGCCGCTGACTCTTCACTCCTGCGAGGCCATGCCCGTTCGCGACGCACTGCCCGCTGTGCTCCGAGGTGACACCGGAGCCGACCTCTCGCCTTCCGATCGTACGGAACTCGAGACGCTCGCACACGACGCCCAGGACGAGAAGCGTCTCACCTGGATGCGCGATGAGCTTGCTGCGCGCCTCAAGCAGACAGAGCCCGCCGCTTCCTGGGGCGTCTACTACCTGCTCGCCGCCGTCTGCGCCCTTCATGCCGAGGTCGAGCGCGCTCAGCAGACGCTGCTCGCGCTGGGCGAGAAGGTCGCCGCCAAGAAGAAGTGGGAAGTGCTGGCCGCCATCGCCGAGCGTTCGCTGGGCCTCATGAACACGCAGGCCGCTGCGCGACTGCTGGTGCAGGCGCACGAAGGCTTGGGCAAGGATCCCGCGCGGCTCGACGCGCTGTCGCGCGCCTGGGCGATCATGCCCGAGGACCTCGAGCTGTCCATGAAGCTCGCCGATCGCCTGGGCGATGCCGGTCGCGGCGATGACCGCCGCGCGCTGCTCGGCGATCTCGCGCCCCGCTTTGCCGAGGCCGGCATGACCGCCGAACTCGAATCCGCCGCCAAGGAACTCGCCAAGCACGACGATTGGGAGGGCCTGGTGCACGTGGCCGCCGCGATCCCGGTGCTGGCGGGCAAGG
>JAIOPA010000196.1 GCA_021414165.1 Candidatus Eiseniibacteriota bacterium | reverse complement strand
GTCACTGCGGCGCGGGCGCAGGTTGCGGAACTCCACGTGGTCCACGCCCAGTTCCACACCCAGCTTCACCGCGGCTTCCTCGAGCGCGAGTCGTGCGGCGTCGGTGCTGGCGGCCACACCGCCGTACACGCAGAACGGGGTCGAGACCAGCGCGTCGCCGAAGATCATGCTCTTCATGCGCGCCAGCGGCAGCACGCCCACGATCTCGCCGCCCTCCTCGGCATACATGAAGTGCGGCACGTGCCCGAACGAACGTACGAGCACGTCGCGCCAGCCGGCCCGGTGGAAGAACGTGGCCTCGGGGCAGTGCGCGACGAATCGGTCCCAGCGCTCGGCGGCGGCCGGCGGGGCATCGGGGGGGAGCAGGTGGAGTTCCACGGCGGGACACTTTGCGGCATCGCGGCGTTCTTCGCCAACACGCTGCGTGGCATCACTCCGCGTGCGCGATCCCGAGAGTGCTGGGGGGCGCCCAACGCACCGTCTGCGGCGTTGCCGAAGCTCTGCTAGTCTGGCCCCGTTCGCAGCCCGACCCAACCTTCAGGATCCGACATGGACCTCATGCGCAACCTACTCTTGGCTGGTTCGCGCAGTGCCTGGCTCCAGCGCCAGGCCACGCGCCGGAAGTTCGTGAAGCTCGCCGTTCGCCGGTTCATGCCGGGTGAGACGGTCGATGACGCGCTCGTGGCGGCCGAGAAGCAGAACAAGGCCGGCCTACTGGTGACGCTCACGCATCTGGGCGAGAACCTGAGCGACAAGTCCGAGGCCGATGCCGTTCTCGCGCACTACCTCGAGACGCTGAAGCGCATGAAGGCCGCCAACGTGCAGGGCGAGGTGTCGATCAAGCCCACGCAGCTGGGTCTCGATATCGACCCCGAGCTGTGCCTGCGCCACACGCGTACGCTGGCCGAGGCCGCGCGCGAGCACGGCAGCCGGCTGTGGATCGACATGGAGGGCAGCGCCTACACCGACGCCACGCTCAAGCTGTTCCGCGCGGTGCGAGAGACGCACTCCAACCTGGGCGTCTGCCTGCAGGCCTACCTGCGCCGCACGCGCGACGACCTGGAGTCGCTGATCCCGCTGGGCCCCGGCATCCGCATCGTGAAGGGCGCATACGCCGAGCCGGCCTCCATTGCGTTCCCCGACAAGGCCGAGGTGGACGCGAACTTCCTGTGGATGGCCAAGCGCCTCTGGAAGACCGACGCCAAGGTGGCCAAGGCGTGGGCCACGCTGGGCACGCACGACGCGGTGTTGATCCCGCAGCTGGAGCAGGCCGCCAAGGAGGCCGGGCTCACCACTGACATGTACGAGTACGCGATGCTCTACGGCATCCAGCGCGGCGAGCAGCTGCGCCTGGCCAAGGCCGGCCGGCAGGTGCGCGTGCTCATCTCGTACGGCACGCACTGGTTCCCGTGGTACATGCGCCGGTTGGCCGAGCG
Source organism: Candidatus Eiseniibacteriota bacterium (assembly GCA_021414165.1). GTDB lineage: Bacteria > Eisenbacteria > RBG-16-71-46 > RBG-16-71-46 > RBG-16-71-46 > JAIOPA01. The sequence goes on along the minus strand of JAIOPA010000196.1, from coordinate 2,135 downwards.
CCCGGCGAACCTGTCGTTCGTGTTCAAGAGCATGTTCGCGAAGTAACGCGAACGGTCGGCCGCAAACGAAAGCCCGGTGCGGAGTTCCCGCACCGGGCTCTTGCGTTACCTGAGGCTCGCTACCAGCGCTTCGGCGGGCGGGCGAAGCCCACGTTGCCGTCACGGTCGTCGAGCCGGTCGCGCCAGCGGTTGCCCACCGGGATGATGCCCAGCGCGCGCAGCCCAGAGCCATACTCGTAGCGGAGCACCAGCCGGTCGACCGCGACCGGGTTGGGGTTGAACTGCGTGCGCTGCACGCGATCTTCCTTGCGCTCGCCCCAGCCGGTGCCGGGCAGCGAGCCACCTTCGCTCTCGCCACGCGCCAGGTTGTCCTGGGCCTGCGGCGCCATGCTGCGGGTCGGCGCCGGAGCGGCGTCCTGCTTGGACTCCTGCGACTTCGCCTGCGGCGCCAGCTCCTCGGGCTGCGCGCCATACGGCATGTCGTCCTTGAAGCGGCGGTCGCGCACCTTGGGGCCACGCGTCTCCCACCAGTTCAACTGCTCCTTGAAGCTCACCACGCGGATCCAGCCCATGTCCGAGTTGGCCTGACCCGTACGCTCGGCGTAGCTGCGACGCTCATCGACGAAGTTGAACCGGCGGATCTCGTTGAGCGACGTGCGCCAGCCGCGGATCGTGGCCGTCTCGAACGCGTCGAGCACGTACATGGGCTCGCGCGCCGACAGCGACGTGATCTCACCGTTCAGCACGTTCAGACCATCGACCGCGAGCACGACCGCCACACGCTTGCCCGTGTTGTTCTTGAGCACGAGCGAGTAGTTGCGGCCGGCGAACGCCTGCAGGTACTGGCGATCGTCGCCCTTGGGCGAGGGGTAGAGCGGCGCGGCTTCGCCATCGATGCGCACCTGCACGTCGACCAGACGGCCCTCGGCCCACGTGTCGAAGCGACGGAAGTTGTCGTCGTCGTACGGACGCACGCGCTCGCTGCGCGCATGCGCGGCGTTGGCGGCGAACGCCAGGAGCGACGCGCCGAGAAGCGCGAGCGCGAAGCGACGGACACGAAGCTCATCGGTACGGCGCACGGTCGCGCCGGCGGTCTGGAACAGCGTCGCGGTGTTCATGGTGTGCCTCCTTGGGAACTGCTGCGGTGATGCCACGCCAGTGCAGGAACGCAGGAAGTACGCCAGCTCCGGCCGGGTATTCCCGGGCGGCATTTGGAGTGGCGGCAGGATGGCCCGGGACCACGGGTTAGGGCTCCCCGTTCAAGTGCCCGGAGAGCCGGGTGAAAGCGCCCGGATGGGCGTGGAGCCTGTGGCGAGGGCGCTGCACGGTGTGTGCGCGGCGCTGCTTGGAGGTGTGCGCCCCGCCCTCTAATGTGCCGCCATGGCCCGCCACGTGAAGCCCCATCTGCGCAACGATCATCACCTCGAGCGGCATGCGAGTTGGCTCGAGCTGTTCTACGACCTCGTGTTCGCGGTCACCGTGTCGCAGTTGGCGCACCACCTGAACGCTGAACTCACGCCGGTCAAGCTGGCCGAGTTCCTGGGACTGTTCGTGCCGGTGTGGTGGGCGTGGACCGGGCAGACCATGTTCTCGACCCGGTTCGAGAGCGACGACCCGGTTCAGCGCGTGTTCACGCTGCTGCAGATGCTGTGCGCCGCCGCCATGGCGGTGCAGGCCGGAAGTCACGGGCTCGACGCGTTTCACGGCTTCGCGTTCGCCTACGCCGCGCTGCGGTTCTGCCTGGTCCTGCAGTACTGGCGCGTGTGGCGGCACGACACCAGCTCGCGCGAGATCACCGGCTATCTGGCACGCGTGTTCATGATCGGCACCGTGCTGGCCTTCGCCTCGGGCTTCGCGCCGCCGGTGGTGGCGTGGCCACTATGGCTGGCGGCCGTGGCGGCGGACCTGATCGGCCCGCGGCTCGCGGTGGCGCGCATGAAGCAAGCACCCGTGCACCGCGGGCATCTGCCCGAGCGGCTCGCGCTCTTCACGCTCATCTTCCTCGGCGAATCACTGGCCGCACTCGTGAGAGGCCTTGGCGAGGCCGACCTGTGGCTGCCCTCGGTGCTCATCGGCGTGTTCACGTTAGTGATCGCCGCGAGCCTGTGGTGGACCTACTTCGACCACTTCGCGCG
>JAIOPA010000014.1 GCA_021414165.1 Candidatus Eiseniibacteriota bacterium | reverse complement strand
GCCCTGTCCCACCGGCACGCCCACCGGCCCGATGTAGTGCATCAGGCGCACGGCGTTCTGGTCGGTGGCCATGAACTCCACGAGCCCGTCGTGGTTCACGTCCATCGTGTCCAGGTTCCCGGTGAATCCAACGCTGGTCCAACCGGGGATGTCGGTCGAGGTGCGGAACACCACCGAGCCGTCGAACGCGCGAACGACCAGGTCCTTGGGCTCGAAGCCCTGGGTCGCCACCTCGAGCATGTCATTGAACCCCGTGCTCCGGAACGCGCCGGTCACGAAGCCGTTGCGCGGGTCGCCAGTCGAGAACAGCGTGGCGAAGGCCGAGCCATTCCAGCGGTAGCACGTGGTCAGCTGCGGCACATTGAACGCATTCCGGACCATCACGAGTTCGAGACGAGGATCATGATCGAAGTCCTGGGGGATGATGCCGCCTTGGGATGCGAGGAAGGCCGGGAACTCCGCACGCACAGCCCCGGTGAGCGGATCGAGCAGCGCAAAGTGGCCGTCGCCGCTCGAGACTGCCCACAATCCGTTGAGCGCATTGTCGTCGACCTTGGGCGCCGGGACGTTCAGGTCCACAGGATTCACGGTCGGTTCTCCCGCGGTCCAGCCCGGGATCTGCGTCGAGGCGCGGAACAGCACCGTGCCCGCCACGGCGTCTCGCAGGACGAAGTCCGTCGTAGTGGTACCCATGAACTCGAACTGCGACGCGCGGCGCGAGTGGAGCGGCACATTGGCCAGAGGTTCTTCCGTGTGGGAGAACATCTGCACGTAGCCACCCGGAGTCCATTTGTAGGCGCGCACCAGCGGAGTGACCGAGGGGGCGGCCGGCCGGGACGCGAAGATGTCCTGGACGCCGTTGTTATCGACGTCGAACGTGAACACCAGCGAGTTGTTGAAGAGCGTGAACTCGGGAAGCTCCAGATCGGGAGTGCCGCTCACGCCGTCGAAGAACGCATAGCGCCCGTCGATCGTGTTGTACGCCATGATCTCGGCGCGTGCATCGCGGTCGATCTGTACTTCGCCCTGCATGAACCAGCTGGTCGACGACCACGTGTAGTTGAAGAGGCCGCCGCTGTAATCGAAGAACAGCGTCTGGATGTTGTTCGAGGTCGAGTTCTGGGTGACCCCCAGCTCCTTGATCCTGTCGCCGTCCAGATCGGCGACGAAGACGAACGGATCCACGCCCGTCCACGGCGAGACCGCGGTCGAGGCTCTAAAGAGCACCGTGCCGTCCATGTCGCGCAGCCGCACGTCATGGTCCGAGATCTCCATGAACTCCTGCTGGCTGGCACTGCGCACGTGGACGATGCTGACCGACCGGATCGAATCGGTGTGCGAGAACACGGGATTGATGCCGCCGGGCACGCGCTTGTACGCCCGGGTCAACGGAGCGTACGGGCCAGACTGCGGCGCCACTCGACTGAGGATGAATTCCTTGATCGAGTTGGAGTCGATGTTCTCGGCCATGAAGAAGGTCTCGTCGGCCTTGAACTCCGGGAAGTCCTTCAAGATCACGCCCGTCAGGCCATCCACCAGCGCCAGACGACCGTCCAGCTTGCTCGAGAACAGCAACTCGTCACGACCGTCCTGGTTGGTGTCCCCGATATTCTGGCGGTAGATCCAGCCGGACAGCAGCCAGTAGGGCGTGAACACCACCGCGCTGTCGACCGAGGGTGTCAGGATGAAGGCGGCTAGAAGCAGCGCGACAACGGGGCCGAGCGGGTTGCGGACCATGGAGAGCTCCGGGCAAGGGATGGAGAGACCGCGGGGCATGGGGCCCCTAGGCCGGACCTTGGACTCTGACATGTCGCCCCGAGGGTGTCACTGACTTTTCAGCCGATTCCCCCGCGAATGGCACGTGGAACCTGCCCCGGGTTTCGTGGTGCTACCTCCCCACGCCCCGCCCCGGCGTCCACGGCACGCCCGCGGCATCCAGCTCCTTCTCGAGCGCCTGGCGGGTCCGTCCGTCTCGCTGATTGTTCTCGACCTTCAAGGGCGAACGATCGCACAGCGGTTCGATCCCGGCGGCCTGACTGACCTGAGCCTCAAAGGCCAGAGCTCGCCGACATCGGCAGCGTGTTGTATTCGCTCAGGGTCAGGCAGGGCTCAGAACAGAGTACGGTCCGGCTTGTGCGGTCAGGCCGACCCAAGCCTCCGCCGACTCCGGAGGAGAACAACTCCGCCCGAGATCATGAGCGCACCGCCGAGACTCCAGAACATAAGAGCCAGTATCCCCCAACCCTCGAGGTGTGAGGGATGGCGGTCCACCTTGATGGTAGGAGTCAACGTGTCGAGCGTTGATGCGGTGCGAAGGACATGTACTTCGAGGACGTAGTTATGCCCTTCCTTCAGATCGCACCACCCCAGTCCCCTGCCCGAGTGATCGCGTCCTGTGTAAATGGAACCGACTCCGCTCGCACGGCCACGAACCCGTTCGATCCCATCCTCGGTGACTGACCAAGCGATATCGACCTCCGAGGAATCATCCCCTTGGGGCCTGACACGCCATTGGGAGCCGAGCGCAGAGTCCGGGGCAATACCCGACTGATGACGCACCTCGAGTGCAATCTCGTAGTTGTCGGTCAGCTTGGGGGCAAGATGCCATTGAGCTGCCACGCCCTCGACAAGCTTTATTGGTGCACGGAGGGCGGGGCCAACGTGATCACGCCGCCACGCCAGATCGAAGAGCATGAACACGGTGAGCCCAGCCAGGAGGAGCCCAACGCCGGTCCAACGCGCGATCCTGGTGAACCGTACCGAGTTGCCGACAGGCCTGTCAGTCATTGCCGGTATCGGGGCGCACAACCAGCTCTCGGGGTCTCACAGCGGCGTGCATGAAGTCAGACCTACTCATCGCACCACTACCTCCCCACGCCCCGCCCCGGCGTCCACGGCGCGCCCGCGGCATCCAGGTCCTTCTCGAGCGCCGGTAGCTCGCCATTCAGCAGGGCATCCAGCTCCGCGCGCAGCGTCGCGAACTCCTGCTTGCCAATGTCCAGGCTGCTGCGCAGGTTCGGCGTCGGGCCGTAGCTGGCGCTCGTGCGCGTGGCGGTGCGGATGCGGTTGGCAATGGAGATCGGCCCGCCCTCGTTGAAGTTCTCCTCGCGCTCGAAGTCGCCGTTGAGCCGCAGGTCCATGTCGGCCAGCTTGCGTTCAATGGCGCGCGCGCGGTCGTCGAGCTTGGTGTCGGGCGTGGTCGAGCGGTTCAGGGCTTCCTTCATGGCCTTCACGCGCTGCGTCGCACCGGCCAGTGCGGCGG
>JAIOPA010000195.1 GCA_021414165.1 Candidatus Eiseniibacteriota bacterium | reverse complement strand
TCGTACTACCACGACGAGGCGCTGCCGCCACTCACGCGGTTCTACTACCGTGTCGCAGCGGTCGATTCGTCGGGCAATGAGTCCTCCGCGTTCACCACGATCAGTGTGAGCACGAACCCGCCGGTGCACGCGATCTTCCCGGTGCCCACGGGCGGCACCACGCCGTCGTCGGTGGCACTCGAGTTCCCGTACTCGACCACGAACGGCACCATCGCGGCCGGCTCGGACGTGCTCTACGTGCTCAACGCCGATGGCTCCTCGCCGGTCGATGCCGACGGTGCGGGTGCGACGCTCGGTGACTTCACGGTCCGCGGCCAGTACTACGCGGCCGGTCCGTCCATGGCGGTCCTGGGACCGGGCGAAGGCATGTCGTTCATCGCGCCGTGCTGGGACTCGGCGGGCGTGTACGTGTTCGACAAGAACGGCCAGGTCCGCCCCGGCTTCCCGCTCCGCACGCCGGATGCCGTGTGGTCGTCGGCGGTCGTGACCGATCTCGACAACGACGGTCACATGGAGATGGCGTTCGGTTCGAACGGCAACAAGTTCTACATCATGAAGGAGAACGGTCAGGAACTCCTGGACGGTGACAGCAATCCGTCCACGAAGGGCGTCTTCAAGGTGCTCGGCCAGCCAGTGAACTTCGGTTCGCCTGCCGCCGCCGACATCGACAACGACGGCCTGCCCGAGATCGTGTACGGCAGCTTCGACTCCAAGGTGTACGTGTGGAACCCGAACGGCACGAACGTGGCGGGCTTCCCGTTCACGACGAACGCGCCGATCCTGGGCTCCACGGCCGTCGGCTATCTCGATGGCCCGGGCGACACGCAGCCCGAGATCATCGTGGCCTCGGCGGTCGACTCGCTCTATGTGCTCACGTTCGACGGCAAGCGCCGTGCGGGCTGGCCGAAGTTCGTGCGCACGGGCGGCAGCAGCAAGTCGCCTTCGCCGGCGCTGGCCGACATGAACAACGATGGTTTCGTGGACGTCGTGTACCAGAGCACGAACGGCGGTGTGTTCGTGTGGAACCGTGACGGCACGCTGCTGCCGACGTGGAACAACGTGCGCTACAGCACGCTCACGTCGGGTGCGTCGGAGTCGAGCCCGGTCGTGGCCGACATCAACGGCGACGGCTTCAACGACATCGTGTGCGGTGGCGAGGAAGGCCAGCTGTACGCCTTCTCGGGTGCCAACGCCTCGGTGCTGCCGGGCTTCCCGATCCAGCTGTCGGGCGAGATCCGCGGCGCGCCTGCCGTGGGTGACATCGACGCCGATGGCAAGACCGAGATCGTGATCGCGGGCTGGGACAAGAACATCTACGTGTGGGACTACGACTTCACCTACTCGCCGGGCCGCACGCCGCCGTGGCCGCAGTTCCAGCACGACGCGCGCCGCACGGGCTTCGCCAACTCGCCGCTGTTCGTGGGCGTGGGCGATGGCCAGGAGCCGGGTACGGGTGGCCGTGTCGCCAGCCTGGAGTTCGCTCCGCCGCAGCCGAACCCCACTCGCACGGGCATCAACCGCACGCGCATGTGGTTCGGGATCCCGTCGAACCTGGCGGGTGCGCGCTACGAGTTGGGCATCTACGACCTCTCGGGCCGTCTGGTGCAGCGCGTCGATTCCGGCGCGGCTCCGCTGGGCCGTTTCTCGCTCGAGTGGAACATGCGTGACGCGCAGGGCCATCCGGTCGATGGCGGTGTCTACTTCGCCCGCTTCTCGGTCGGCGGCCAGAGCATCGCTCGCAAGCTGGTCGTGCTGCAGTAACCTCGCATCGCCGAGGTGCACGGGCGGGTCCCTCATGGGGCCCGCCCGCTGCTTTTGTGGGCCGCGCTTGACCCTCGCCGGGGGCGGGTTGTACAGAAGGCCTGAGCCGCTTGCCGTCGTCCTTACCCTTGGAGTCCCGCATGAGCGTCCGCGTCCGATTCGCGCCCAGCCCGACCGGTCACCTGCACGTCGGTGGAGCGCGCACCGCGCTCTACAACTATCTGTTCGCCCGCCGGCTGGGGGGCACGTTCGTGCTGCGCATCGAGGACACCGACGCCGAGCGCTCGTCCGAGGATTCCGTGCAGGCGATCTTCAACGGCATGCGCTGGTTGGGGCTCGCGTGGGATGAAGGCCCGGGCGTGGGGGGCGAGTACGGCCCGTACTTCCAGACCGAGCGCCGCGCGCTCTACAACGAGTACGCCGCCAAGCTCGAGGCCATGGGCCGCGCCTACCCATGCTTCTGCACGAGCGAGGAACTCGAGAAGCGCCGCGCCGAGCAGTTGGAGCGTGGCGAGGACCCGCGTTACGACGGCCGCTGCCGCGCATTGTCGGCCGATGAGCGCTCGGCCCGCATGGCGGCGGGCGCGCGCCCCGCGCTGCGCTTCGCCAAACCCGAGGCCGACGAGGAAGTGGCGTGGGACGACATCGTGCGCGGCCGCGTCTCGTTCCAGAGCGCGTTGCTCGATGACTTCGTGCTGTTGCGTGGCGATGGTCTGCCCTCCTATAACTTCGCGTTCGTCGTCGACGATGTCACCATGCGGATCACGCATGTGAT
>JAIOPA010000194.1 GCA_021414165.1 Candidatus Eiseniibacteriota bacterium | reverse complement strand
TGTGCGCGTGCCCGCTCCACGCTCCGGCCCAACCGCCCGAGAGCGGCGGCTATGCCGTGGTCGTGAGCCCCGACGTCAAGGAGACCAACGTCTCGCGCGCCGATGCCGTGCGGTTGTTGCTGGGCCAGAAGCGTTTCTGGGCCTCGGGGCAGCGCACCGTGGTGCTGTCGCCGGCCTCGGGCTCGGCCGAGCGCCGCTACCTGCTGCAGAAGCTCTGCCGCATGACCGAGGCCGCCTACCGCCGCCACACGCTCGAGCAACTCTACCGGGGCGAGATCGAGTACGCCCCCAAGGTGGTCGACGACGAGGTCGATGCACTGCAGTTCATCGCCGCCGGTCACGGGGCCGTGTCCAGTGTCTAGGTGCGCGCTGCACAGGAAGCGCATGCCCACATCCTCCGGATCGACGGCCACATGCCCGGCGAGCCCGGCTATCCCCTGATGCCCTGATCATGCCCATCGCCCCACGCGGCCGGCTGTTCCAGCAGATCCTGCTGTCCATGAGCGCGGCGCTGCTCGTCGCGTTCGTGGTCGCGGCTGCGATCACCATGGGCGTGGGCGGCAGCGCGCTCAAGAAGAACGCCGAGGACGACCTGCACGGCGTCGCGCATCTGGTGCACCTGCGGGTCGAGAGCTTCCTGGACGCCCGCTTCGCCGACCTGCGGCTCACGGCTGCGGTCGAGGCCATGGACGACATCGTCACGGGCGACGAGCACTTCCGGATCCAGAACTCGCTCATGCGGCTGCGCCGCGAGTTGCCGGGCATCTACGAGGAGCTGCTGGTCACCGACATGAACGGCGGCACCATCGCCGCCACGCAGCTCGTAAGGCTCGATGCCCAACTCCCGATCGAACCCGACAAGCTCGAGCCCGCCGCGGATGGCACGCGGCTGAGCGCGGGCCCCGTGGACTTCGCCAGCGTGCCGCGCAAGGTGTTGGTGCTGGCGCGGCCGATCGTGAGCCGCATCGATGGCGAGCAGTCGGGCTGGCTCATCGCCCTCGTGAAGTGGGAGATGATCAGCCAAATGGTGAGCGAGATCCCCATTGGCGGCCGCGAGCAGCGGAACACCGCATTCGCGGTGATCGAGTGTCTGGGTAAGCCCGAGGGCGGTGGCCTGCTGTGGCTGGATCCCGTGGCCACGACCGGATTCACCCTCGCGCGCGATGAGATGCGTGATGAGCCCGAGAACAACAGCACCGAACGATTCCACACGCCGGGCGGCCCTCCCGACATCGGCCCCGCCTATGAGTGGGTCGTGACGGTGCGCCGTGACCCGGCCGAGGCCTTCGCGATCGTGCGTGTGTTCGGCTGGAGCGTGCTGGGTGCGGCCATTCTGGGCCTGCTGTTCGCCGCGATGGTGGCGGTGCGGCTCGCCGGCGGGCTCTCGCAGCGCATCGACCGGCTCGGCGAAGGCACGCGCAAGCTCGCCGGCGGCGACTATTCGAACCGCGTGGCAGACCCCGCGAACGACGAACTCGGCGACCTCGCGAAGGCGTTCGACACCATGGCCGACACGCTCCAGAGCGCTCAGCGCGACACCGAGAAGGCGAACACCGAGCTGGCCGAGAACAACCGCCGGTTGCTCGAGGCCTCGCGGCTCAAGGACGAGTTCCTGGCCAACATCTCGCACGAGTTGCGCACGCCCTTGAACGGCACGCTCGGGTTCCTGGGACTCGTGACCGACGACCTGTGCGACACGCCCGAGGAAGAACGCGAGAACGTGCAGCAAGCGTTCCGCTGCGCGCACCAGTTGAAGATGCTGATCGAGGACGTGCTCGACGTGTCGCGTATCGAGGCCGGCCGCATGACGCTGGCGCGCGATGCCGTGCCCGTGAAGCAGGCGCTCGACCGCGTGATCGCCGAGATGTACCCGCTCGCGCATGCGAAGGGCATCACGTTCCGCTGCGATGCACTCGAGGACGAGCGCCTGGCGGTGCGGGCCGATGCGCAACGCCTGCACCAGGTGCTGCGACATCTGGTCGACAACGCCATCAAGTTCACGCCGAGCGGCACGATCACGCTGGCCTGTGTGGCGCCCGAGGCTGCGGGGTATGCGCGGTTCGAGGTGCGCGACAGCGGCATCGGCATGACGGCGGATCAGCTCGACCGCGCGTTCGAGCGCTTCGTGCAGGGCGACGGCAGCGCCACACGGAAGTTCGGCGGTACGGGGCTGGGACTCTCGCTCGTGCGCGACCTCGTGCAGATGATGGGCGGAGTGGTGCAGCTGGCGAGCGACGGCGAGGGCAAGGGCTCGGTGGCCAGCTTCACGCTGC
>JAIOPA010000307.1 GCA_021414165.1 Candidatus Eiseniibacteriota bacterium | reverse complement strand
GCTCAGGGGCAGGCGCTGGGGTCTTGGATGCCCGGAAAGCCGGGGTAGGCGCGGCATCCGCGGTGTTCCGGGGGCACCGCGCAGGCGCACACTATCACGGGGTCGGACGGGATTCCCGGGGTCGGCCGCGGGCGAACGGCGGGCGATGAGAAGTGCGGGCGGTCGCAGCATCCTTGCCGGACCGCACCGCGCGGATCAGGGGGACGGCTCATCCTGAACGTGAGTCCCTGATCCGAAGCCGGTGGCGGGTACGCTCGGTCGGTGCACGAGCGGCTTTCAAATGAACGAGGGGCGGCTGGCGTTAGCCAGCCAGCCCCTCAGGACGTGCCAGGTCCAGAATCTGGTTACTTCTTCTTCTTCGCGGCCTTCTTCTTCGTGACCTTCTTCTTCGCAGCCTTCTTCTTGGCAGCCATGTGGGATCACCTCCCCAATCATTTTTTAGAGTGCTTGCCTGAAGACTCGAACATCTCTGCGACACACTCGAGGCGTGCCGCTCGACAGATACATAGAGCAGCTTGCGTGCCAATCGCCTCGCGAGTGCCGCGCGAAGCGCGCAATCACGCGAAGCGCGCAATGTTTACGCACTCGTAAGCAGATCGACGCAACGCGTGCATCGCGATCGCGATCGCTCGCGCCTAGCACATCGCCTGTCAACTAACTGGTGCAGTGCGGGTGCGAGTGCACGCAAGTGCTTGTGAGTGCGTGCGATGAACGCCACTGTCCAGTTTCTTGATAGCGTCAAGATTCGTGACGCTTTTGCGTCGCGCGATCGCGATGCGCGTGCGCGAGCACGCAAGCGGCGCGAAGTTTTTTCGCGCGCGATGCATTTTTCTGCGCGCGAGAGCACTCATCACGCGCGAGATCGAGTCGTTCGAGCGGTTACACGCGCTCGGCGGTGTCCTCGATGCGCAGCCGGCGCAGCTTCTCGATCAATCCCTGGCGCGAGATGCCCAGGACGGCCCAGCATCTCGGGCGGCAGATGGTCGGCCTCGAGCTTGTCGCCCTCTTCCAGCAACACCACGCGCTCGATCAGGTTCCGCAGCTCGCGCACGTTGCCCGGCCAGGGGTACTTCTCGAGCAGCTGGGTGGTGTCCTCGCCCAGTTCGTTGAACCCCTTGCCGAACTTGCGCGAGAACTCCTTCATGAAGTGGGTGGCCAGCAGTTCCACGTCGCCCGTGCGGTCCCGCAGCGGCGGCAACATGATGCTCACGACCTTCAATCTAAAGTAGAGGTCGCTCCGGAACCGCCCCAGACGCACCTCTTCATCGAGGTTCTTGTTGGTGGCGGCCACGATCCTGATGTCCACCGAGATGTCGTTGGCGCCGCCGACCCGCTTGAAGTTGCGGTGGTCGATGAACCGCAGCAGCTTGGCCTGGGTGGGCAGCGGCATGTCGGCCACCTCGTCCAGGAACAGCGTGCCGCCGTCGCACAGCTCCACCAGACCCTTCTTGGTGTCGGTGGCGTCGGTGTACGCGCCCTTCTCGTGCCCGAACAGCTCGTTCTCGAGCAGGGCCTCCTGGAACGACGAGCAGTTGACCTCCATGAGGGGCGCCTGGGCGCGATCGCTCCGGTAGTGGATCGCCCGGGCGACCAACTCCTTACCAGTGCCCGACTCACCGGTGATCAGCACGCTCGTGGCCTTGCTGCGCACCAGCTTGTCGATGAGCCCGCGCACCTGCTGCATGGGGCCCGAGTTCCCGATGATCTCCTCGCCCGAGTAGTTCTGCCACGCCTGGCGGCGGTACAGGTCGAGCTCGCTGACCTGCTTGAACGAGCGGGCGGCCGACTCCACCGCCAGCACGATGTCCTCCATCTCGTAGGGCTTGCGCACGAAGTCGCAGGCGCCGTGCTTCATGGCGTCGACGGCCGTCTGCACGTCGCCATAGGCCGTGATGATGATGACCTGCAGCAGCGGGTCCAGCTCGCGCGCCTTCTTGAGCACGCTCAGGCCATCGGTATCCGGCAGGCGCATGTCCAGGATCACCACCTGCGGCCGCAGCGTGCCCACCTTCTCAAGGCCCTCGGCCCCGGTGCTCGCCACATCGACCACGTACCCGTGGGAGCGCAGCACCTTGCCCAAGGACTTGCGAATGAGCAGCTCGTCATCGACCACCAGGACGGACGTGCGCATGGGCTATTCCTCCGGCCGGCCGGGCGGTTCGGCCGGCACGGGCAGCGACACGCGGAGCGTGGCACCCCCGCCGGGATTGTTCTTGGCGGTGATCACGCCGCCGGCGTCACGGACGATCTGCACCGAGATCGGCAGCCCGAGCCCCGTGCCCATGCTGCGGGTGGTGAAGAACGGGTCGAAGATCTTCTCCATGAGCTCTTTGGGAATGCCCACGCCCGTGTCGGCAATGCTCACGTCGACCAGCGAGCGCCGGGTGCGATAGCGCCGCACGCCGGTGGTGATGTTCAGCTCGCCGCCCTCGGGCATGGCCTGGATGGCGTTCAGACACAGGTTCAACAGCACCTGCTGGAGCAGGTCGGGATCGGCGATCACCAGCGGCAGGTCCTCGCCCAGTTCGCGGCTCACGGCCACCTTGGAGTCGCGCAGCTGGATGTCGAGCAGGTCCAGCGTGCGCTCGAGCACGTTGTGCACGTCGCACGGCTGCGAGCGGGCCTGCGGCGGACGCGCGAACATGAGCAGCCCGGTGATGATCTGCTCGATGCGGTCGAGTTCCTGGATCACGTCGTCCAGGTCCTCGCGGCGCGGGTCTCGTGGCTTGAACTTGCTGGCCACGAACTGGACCGTGGTGCGGATACCGGTGAGCGGATTGCGGATCTCGTGCGCCACGTAGGCCGAAAGCTCGCCCAGCGACACCAGCCGGTCGATCTTCTTCTGGAACTCGCCGTCTTCCGTCTCGGAAATGGCCTCGGCCACGATGACCGAGCCGGTCACCTCGCCGGCGTCATCTCGCATGGGCATGGACTCGGCGCGCAGCGTGAGGTCGCGGTCACCGGTCTCGATGCGGAAGTCACGCGACTCGCGCGATGCCCCTTTGAGCCAGCGCGCATCGGCACCCGGGAACACGCGGTTGCCGGGCAGGCCCAAGAGCGCGCCGGTCTCCACGCCCAGCAGGTCCTCGATGTGCCGGTTCGCCAGCACCACGCGGCGCTCGCGGTCCAGCGCCAGGGCGCCCATCTCGAGCGCGTCCAGCACGAGCGTCGGCAGCGAGCTGGTGGGCTCGGCGACCTCGGTGTCCGGCGGGCGTTGGGCGATCTCGGTGCGCACTTGCGTTCCCTCGCGGCGGGCCCTCGCCGGGGGCCGCCGGCGCCGCGTGCAACGCGGCCGGCGCTCCATCCCGGAGCGGGCGTCTCGTCCATCTGCATGGGTAGCACAGGCGAGCCGCGTGCCGCAATGGCCGAGTGCGCCGGACGCACGTTCCCACAGAGGTTTGCGCCGCTTGAACCTGCCCCCACCCGGGCCGTCCGGCGCGTCCGGACGCGGTTGTGTAAGCGGCTTCCGCGCTGCTAGACTCGCTGGCCATTCCGCAACATCTGCTCACGTACTTTCCGCATTCCCCGGGAGTCTCGATGCTCGGTTACCTGCGGTCCGGCAACAAGCGGACCAAGACGATCTGGTGGGTCCTCATCATCCTCACCGTGGCCTCCTTCATCGGCGGCTTCATCTTCCTCGCTGGCGCGGATCAGTCCTCGCGCGCACGCATGACCGGCAGCATCGGCAGCGTGAACGGCGACGATGTGACCGCTGCGCAGTGGCAGGCCGCGCTCGAGGAGCAGCGCATGGCCTACCGTCAGCGCTACGGCGTCGACCCGCAGGACCGTGACCTCAAGACCGTCGAGCAGCAGGCGTGGCGCACGATCGTCAACGAGCGCATGTTCTCGCAGGAGGCCAAGAAGGCTGGCTTGAAGGCCACCGACAACGACGTGCTCGTGGGCATGCGCACGAACCCTCCCGCCGTGCTGCTGGCCTCGCCGTCGTTCCAGACGAACGGCCAGTTCGACGTGACCAAGTACCAGCAGGCGCTCGCCAACCCGTCGCCCGAGCTGGCGCCGTTCTGGGCGCAGTTCGAGTCGCAGCTGCGCGAGCAGCTGCCGGTGCGCAAGCTGCAGGAGCGGCTCTTGTCGTCGCTCAAGCTGTCGCAGCCCGAGCTGCAGAGCGAGTTCCGCAACCGCTTCGACCGCGCCTCGGCCACGCTGGTCACGGTGCCGGCCGCCGACACGGGCCGCTCGCCCGGCGACGAGGCCACGCTGCGCAAGGTGTACGAGGACTACCGCTCTCGTATGGCCGCGGGTGCCCGCACGCAGCTCGAGGTCCTGGTGATCCCCAAGAAGTACGGCCCCGAGGAGACCAAGGCCGCGTTGGACCTGGGCCGCAGCCTGTTCGACCGCGCCTCGCGTGGCGAGGACTTCGGCCAGCTGGCGCGTGACTACTCCGAGGGTCCGAACGCCGAGAAGGGTGGCGTGATCGACCGCTGGGTCATGCCGGGCGAACTCGGCAGCATGATCGGCGCGGCCGTCGCGGTGAAGAAGCCGGGCGACTTGATCGAGCCGGTGCAGGAAGGCGGCCGCGTGCTGCTGCTCAAGATCCTGGACCCGGCCAAGGACACGTCGTCCACCAAGACGCCTCCCCCCGGCCCCGGTGCCGTGAAGCTGGCGCAGATCGTGGTGAAGGTGCGCCCGTCGGCCGACGAGCTGCGCAAGCAGTACAAGGACGCGCAGGCCATCGCCGCGCGCGCCAAGGCGCTGTCGAGCCTGTCCAAGGCGGCCACCGACAAGGGCCTGTCCACGTTCAAGACCGGCTACTACGACCAGAACAACGCCCCGCCGCAGCTGTTCGCGGAGCCCGAGGCGGCGGACTGGGGTCTGTCGGCCAAGAAGACCGACGTGAGCCCGGGGTTCGAGAGCAGCGACGAGTTCGCGATCGCCCAGTGCGTCATGCAGCACGCGGCCGGTGCGCCCACGCGCGAGGCGGTCGGCGAGCAGCTCCAGATGTGCGCGGACGCCGCGGCCCGTGTGGACATGGCCAAGCCGCAGGCCGAGGCGCTCGCCGCCG
>JAIOPA010000233.1 GCA_021414165.1 Candidatus Eiseniibacteriota bacterium | reverse complement strand
CCGCTCAACGCTTGCGCTGAGCGAAGACGCCAAGGAGTTGCTCGAGGAGTACCACTGGCCCGGTAACGTGCGTGAGATGCGCAACCTCATGGAGCGCGCCGTGGTGCTGGTGAGCGGCGACACCGTGACCGCGGGCGACTTGAACGCATGGCTCGAGAGCCCGCCCGATGAAGGCGAGGAGTCGGGGCTCAAGGGCAAGGTCGCACGCAGCGAGATCGATTCCATTCGCCGCGCGCTCGATGCCGCCGACTGGAACGTGACCCAGGCCGCCACCGGCCTCGGGATCGACCGCACGAACCTGCATCGCAAGATGCGCAAGTACGGGATCGCGCGGCGGTAACGCCACGGGCGCGGCCGCCACACCCGCGTGGCAGCCGCGCCACAACTCCCTGACGCAGGTGCGCAGAGCCCACACGCGCGCAATGGTTTGCGCGCACACGCCGGGCCGTTACTGTGGCACTGCCCTTGCGTTCTACGCGGACGAGATCCCCCGTCCCTCCAGGAGAATCCCGCTCATGCTTCGCCTTCACCCTCGCGCCACGCTCGCTGCGATGCTGCTCGCCACGCTGCTGTCGGCAGCGTCGGCGGCACGCGTGCTCGCGTACGCGCCGCAGCCGCTCGGCCCGATCGCCGAGGTGCAGCGCGACACGCTCCGCTTCCGCCCGTACGACCCGGCCACCGGCCGGCCGGCCGACGACGACTCCATGGCCACCCAGCGTGCCGCCGCTGCGTTCTTCGACAGCACCGGCCACGAGCCGCTCGTGCTGCCGACCACGGTGCGCATCGACTACGACCCCGAGGGTGAGTGGCTGCGCGCGCCGGTCGGCGACGGGCTGCTCGATCACCCGGATCCCTGGAACGCGAACCACCCGCGCCACTCGCAGGACATCGGCCTGGCACTCGACTACAACCGCGTCGATCTGGTGCGCTACGGCCTGCACTATCAGGCGCAGCGCCCCCAGACCATGTATCCGCGCCTCGGCGCGCGCATCGAGTACGCCACGGGCCGTAAGCGCGCCCAGTACGGCGTGCAGTTGGAGCAGCCGCTGCTGCCCACCGCGCGCTTCGTGTTCGGCGTGAGCATGGTGCGGCGCACCGATCACCCCGAGCTGCAGCAGGTCGATGACGCCGAGAACTCGTTGGCGCTGCTTCTGGCGCGCACCGACTACCGCGACTACTGGGAGCGCGAGGGCAGCGGTGTGTACCTGAGTTGGCGCGTGCCCGACTTCTCCACCGTGAGCGTGCATGCGCGCCGCGACGAGTACCGCTCGCTCGACCGTGCGTCGCACGTGACGTCGTGGTTCAACAAGGAGCGCGACCTGCGCGCCAACCCGGCCATCGACGATGGCGAGTCGCACAGCCTGCTGGTGCGGCTCGAGCGGCTCGCGCACAAGGACCACGGCACGCACGCCGGGCTCTACCACTGGATGGAGTTCGATCGCACGGGCGGCGAGCTGGGCGGCGACTTCGGTTACATGCGAGGCCTGGCCGACGTGCGCAGCGTGCTGCGCCTGTCGCCGGCCACGTCACTCACCATTCGCGGTGTGGCGGGCTCCACGTTCGAGGGCACGCTGCCGCGCCAGAAGCGCTTTGCGCTGGGCGGCGTCGATGGCCTGCGCGCACACGCCATGGGCGACCTCGAGGGCAGCCAGATCGCCATGGCGCAGGCCGAGTACACGCTTGGCCTGTGGGCGCTGCGCGGCGCCGGGTTCGAGGCGGGGCTGCACGCCATCGCATTCGTCGATGCCGGCGCGGCGTGGGACAACCCACGCGGCCGCTGGGATGTCGACAAGCAGAAGTTCACCGCCGACGGCGGGTTCGGGGTAGCCACCAGTGAAGACGACATCCGTCTCTACGTGGCCCGCGACCTCGCTGATCCGGGTTCACCCATGGTCTGGTCGTTGCGCATGCAGCGGCCGTTCTAACGAGTCCAACTCCACCCCTTGCCGCAGCTCCCCTGTAGCACCCGGTTCGCACGCGGGTTCGGCGTGCTCGTCTGCGCGTTGGCGTTGTTGGCCAGCGTGCGGCCTGCGCATGCGTTCACGTTGAGCGCCATTCGCCCGGCGCGTGATGCAGGCAGCCAGCTGTGGGTGGAACTCCGGCTCGATGAGCCCATTGAACCGCGCGTGGCCAAGAGCCTGGGCCGCGGCATGCCGGCCACGCTCACGCTGCACGCCGAGTTGTGGCGCCGCCGCAACGGTTGGTTCGATCGCATGGAGCGCGCGGTCGATGCCACGTTCCGAATGCGCTACGACACCTGGAGCAGCACGTGGCGGCTGGACCGCCCGGGTGGCAGCACGATCGTGGTGGGCACGATCGACTCGCTCGAGTCCGTGCTGGCGCGCACGTTGGCGCTGCCGATCGGTCGCGTGGACCGGCTGCCGCAGGAAGCGTCGTGCTACGTGGTGGTGAGCGCGGCGCTGCGGCCGCTCGACGTGGATGACGCCGAGGAGGTCGAGGGCTGGCTGTCGGGCGAGGTGCGCGACAAGCGTGGCGGCGGACTGGGCGTGGTCACGGGC
>JAIOPA010000232.1 GCA_021414165.1 Candidatus Eiseniibacteriota bacterium | reverse complement strand
GGCTCGCAAGCCCGGAGTCCGATCTGGGTCGCTACGAGTTACACCGCGGCACGGACCCGTTCTTCACGCCGTCCGAGGCCACGCAACTCGCCACGCTCACCGGCACCGAATACATGGACGGGCAGACGCCGGGCACGGCGGTCTACAAGCTCGCGGCGGTCGACGTGCATGGCAACCGCGGCGCGTTCGCCACGTTGCTCGCGAACCAGGTCACGGGCGTGGGCGATGGCGATCGTCCGGTGCTCGCGCTCTCGGCACCCTCCCCCAATCCTTCGCACGGCTCGCTGGAGTTCGCGTTCAGCCTTCCCAGCGAGGGCCACGCGCGGCTCCACATCCTGGACGCGCAGGGCCGCGTGGTGCGCACGCTGCTCGACGGTACGCGGCCGGCAGGGCGCACGAGCCTGCGCTGGGATGGCCGTGATGCGAGCGGACGGCATGCGGGCGCGGGGCTCTACTGGGTGCGGCTCGAGACCGCGGGCGGCTCGCGCGTGCAGCGCTTCGCACGCATCGACTGATCGCGTCAGGATCGCCTGAAGCAAGAGCGGCGGCCGCACCCTCGAGGAGCGGCCGCCGTTCGTTTGAAGCGCGCGGTTCAGCGCGCGATCGCGGCCATCTCGCGGTCCAGCTCCGCTTCGGTGAGTCGCGTCGGCGTGTAGCGCCGCACGATGCCCTGCCGGTCGATGAACACGAACGTCGGCGTGGAGGACACGCCGTACTGGATCATGGAGGCCGTGCTCACCACGCGCGGCACATCGGCGAGGCCGGCGTAGACATCGGCCCACACGCTATCGACCTTGGCGAACTCGGCGGCGCGCAGCGAGTCGCCCTGTTCGTAGTGCCGCGTGAGCGCGATCATGCGCACGCCAGCGGCGCGGTGCTTGTCGAATGCGCGCTTGAGCGTGGCCGCCTGCCCCTTACAGTCGCCGCAATACTTATCGAAGCCGAACACCACGACCGGCTTGCCCTTGAGTGCGGCGAGCGTGGCCGCCCCCTCGCCCAGCGTGCGCTCGGGCACGATCTCGGGTGCCGGTGCGCCGACCCAGGTGAGCATGGCGAGCCGCTTGTGCAGACGCGACCGGAATCCCGTAGGGCCCTGGAACGTGGCGATCTCGCCGCGCAGATAGTCGACCGCAGCGCGCTTGCCGCGCGTGCGCTCGAGGCGCTGTGCTTCGACCTCGATGGCGGCTCCGAGCGGCGTCTCGATATCGGGCGCGGTCGCGATGTCGCGGCTCGTGCCCAGTTGCTTGAGCGCACGCGCGCGCACATCGGTGGCATAGGCCTGCGCCTTGGGCAGGTCGCCCAGCAGCAGCGCGCCGCGCGCGAGCCAGGCCAGGCCGTTCAACCACGAGGCGTCCTCGCCGTTCTTGTCGCGGTACACCTCGAGGATCGACTCGGCCGAGGGCAGGTCGCCGGCCGACAGCTTGTTGCGGATGCCCTGCGACGGCGGTGCAGGAGCCGGAGCTGCGGGCGCCGTGGTCGTGGTGGGCGTGGCGGCGGGCGTGGCGGGTGCTTGCGCATGCGCGAGCGGCGCCAGGAGGAACAGCGCGAGCACGGCGGAACAGCGGATCGACACCGATGACACCAGGGGCATGGGATCCTCGCTTGGGTCCTGACTCAGGGGACGGTGACGTACTCCGGGCGGGAGCGCATGAGTCTCGTGCGCGCGAGGCGGCCGGATGTCAGCACGAAGCCAGCGAGGCGTCAGGACGAGGTGCGGAGTGCGAAGGGCCACCAAGCACAAGAGCCGCGCCTCTCGGCGCGGCTCTCGTTCACTGAAATGGTGCCCGAGGCGAGATTTGAACTCGCACGGGTTTCCCCATACGCACCTCAAGCGTACGTGTCTGCCAGTTCCACCACCCGGGCACCGAATGCGTTCAAGCTTTTACGACTGAGGTCCTACTTGTTCGTCGTACCCGCGGGCGCCGGCGTGGCCGGAGCACCGCTGGCCGGGAGGCCCGAGGCCGGAGCACCGGCCGGAGGAGCACCCGGGGTCGTGGGCGCGGTCGCCGAGGTACGCTTGGCGGCCTCGGTCACGACACTGCGCTGACCCGCCGGACCCTTGGTGGTGAGGAGCGCCAAGGACAGCGAGGTGACGAAGAAGAGGATGCCGAGGACGATCGTGGCGCGCGTCACGAAATCCGTGCCGCCGCGGCCACCGAAGACCGTCTGCGTGGCATTGCCGAAGGCACCGCCCGCGAGGCCGCCACCCTTGCCCGACTGGACCAGGATCACCGCCACGAGGCAGACGCACACCAGCAGATGAAGGCTCAACAACAGCGGGTACATACGACTCCTCGTTCGTCAGAGGATCACAGCGCCGTGAGGTCCGGACCAGACCGGTCCAGCCGACGCGACAAGCGGGCAAAGAATCTAACAGCGCGGCCCGGAACCGTCAAAACCCATTCTGTCCGGGTCAGCCCCCAACCGAGGCCGCGGCGATGATCCGGCTGAATCCGGCCGCATCCAGCGCGGCTCCGCCCACCAGGGCGCCGTCCACGTCGGGCTCGGCGAACAGCTGGGCGGCATTGCCGGCGTTGACGCTGCCGCCGTACAGGATGGCCAGTTCGCTCCCCCGCCCGGCACCCGAGACCTTGTCGAGCGTCGCACGGATGACGCGATGCGCGTCGCGGGCCTGCTCCGGGCTCGCCACCTTGCCGGTGCCGATCGCCCACACGGGCTCGTAGGCCACGACCGTGGCGCGCGCGGCGGCCGCATCGAGGCCGTGATAGGCGGCCGTGATCTGGCGCACCAGCACCTCCTCGGTGAGGTTGCCCTCACGCTCGGCCAACGTCTCGCCCACGCACACGATGGGAATGAGCCCATCGCGCTGTGCAGCGCGCAGCTTGGCCGCGACCATGGCATCGGTCTCGCCCATGAGCTGCCGGCGCTCGGAGTGCCCCACGATGGCCCACGCACAACCGACCGCGGCGAGCATGGGGCCCGACACACAACCGGTGAACGCACCGTGCGTCTCGGCATGCAGGTCCTGCGCGCCCAGTTCCACCCCGCTGCCGTCGATCGCGCCGCCCACGGACTCGAGCGACGGATACGGCGGGCACAGCACCACGCGCGGTGCACGCGCCGCGGCCGGATCACCGGCGCGCAACGCCACCAACTCGCGCGCCAGCGCCACACCCTCGGACGCGGTCTTGTTCATCTTCCAGTTGCCCGCCACGATGCGCGGGCGGCGGGCGATCGCCGCAAGCGGGCTCACGCCAGGTCCTCGAGTGCTGCGACGCCGGGTAGCACCTTGCCCTCGAGGAACTCGAGCGAAGCGCCACCACCGGTCGACAGATGCGAGAAGCGCTCGGCGAGACCGCTCTGCTGCACGGCCGCCACCGAGTCACCGCCACCGACCACCGTGACGGCGCCCTGTGCTTTGAGCTCGCTCATGGCCTTGGCCACACCCATCGTCCCGGCTGCGAATGCCGGGACCTCGAAGATGCCCATGGGGCCGTTCCACAACACGGTCTTCGCGTCCTTGAGCTTGCTGGCGAACAGTGCGATCGACTCGGGGCCGATATCCACGCCCATCTCGGCGTCGCCCAACTGCTCGATGCGCTTGGCCACGCCCGGCGCCGAACCATCCGGCGCGGTCGAGGCGATGGTGTCCACCGGCAGCACCAGCTCGACGTTCTTGGCCGCGGCACGCGCGAGCACATCGCGCGCGACGTC
>JAIOPA010000231.1 GCA_021414165.1 Candidatus Eiseniibacteriota bacterium | reverse complement strand
GGTCGAGATCGACCCGGCGGTCGTGAACCTGTCCGACGTCGAGAACTTCTTCCAGGAGAAGCGCCCGTTCTTCACCGAGGGCGTGAGCGTGTTCCGCTGCGGCAACAACGGCGCGAGCGGTTACTCCAACTTCAACTGGCCCGAGCCGATCTTCTTCTATTCGCGCCGCATCGGCCGTGCGCCGCGCGGCGGCACGCCCACGGCCGACTTCACGGACTTCCCGACCGGCACGCACATCCTGGGTGCGGCCAAGCTCACGGGGCAGGTGAAGCCGGGCTGGAACGTGGGCACGGTGCAGGCGCTCACGCGCCGTGAAGAGGCCACGCTGCAGACGGCCGGCCAGGAGTCCAAGTTCGGCGTGGAGCCCATGTCGTATTACGGCGTGTGGCGCACCATGCACGAGCTGAACGACCGCCGGCAGGGCGTGGGCGTCATGGCCATGACCACCGCTCGGTTCTTCGACGGCAACGCCGATCCGCTGCGTGATCAAATGAACACGTCGTCGGTCGTGGCTGCGGTCGATGGCTGGACGTTCCTGGACAGCGATCGCAAGTGGGTCATCTCGGGCTACGGCACGGCGTCGCAGATCCACGGTACGGCGGCGCGCATCGAGCAGGTCCAGCGCAGCTTCCCGCACTATTACCAGCGCCCCGATCGCCCCGATCTGGGTGTCGATCCCACGGCCACGTCGCTGTCGGGCTACGGCGCGCGCTTGTGGCTCAACAAGCAGAAGGGCGACGTCATCTTCAACGCGGCACTCGGTGCGCTGTCGCCCGGGTTCGACAACAACGATCTCGGGTTCCTGTTCGGTGGTGACGTGATCAATGGCCACATCATGACCGGTTACAACTGGAACGAGCCCAAGGGCTGGCGCCAGGCGGCCGACATCATGGGCGCGGTCGCGCACTCGTTCGATTTCGGTGGCAACCACACGCTCAACGCGGCGTGGCTCGCGGGCGACATCGAGCAGCGCAACCATTGGAGCTGGAGCGGCAGCACGTTCTTCAACTTCCCGCAGTACAACTCGCGCCGCACGCGCGGTGGCGTGGTCATGAAGTCGTTGTCGAACATCAATCCGTCGCTGCACTTCGACTCCAACAGCCGCAATCCGTGGTTCTGGTCGATCGACTACAACCCGAGCTTCTCGGCCGATGGCGGCTGGGAGCACTCGGTGAGCCCGGCCATGCGCTGGCGGCCGAAGCCGAACCTGTTGCTGTCGGGCGGCCCTGACTTCTATCGCGGCCACACCGACGCGCAGTTCTGGGACAACTCGGGCACGCTCGCGACCGGCTCGCGCTTCACCGAGCTGGAGCAGACGCAGTGGTCCATGAACCTGCGCGCCGATTACGCGGCGACGCCGAACCTGAGCGTGCAGGTGTTCCTGCAGCCGCTCATCTCCACGCTCGACTTCCACGACCTCAAGGAGTTGGCGGCCTCTCGCACCTACGACTTCGTGCCGGTGCAGTCGGGCACGGTGGGCGGCGGCACGTTCGGTTCGCTGCGTGGCAACGCCGTCGTGCGTTGGGAGTACGCGCCGGGCTCG
The DNA here is from genome assembly GCA_021414165.1 of Candidatus Eiseniibacteriota bacterium. Taxonomy (GTDB): domain Bacteria; phylum Eisenbacteria; class RBG-16-71-46; order RBG-16-71-46; family RBG-16-71-46; genus JAIOPA01. The sequence goes on along the minus strand of JAIOPA010000231.1, from coordinate 91 downwards.
AGCGCCTACTTCGTGTGGACGCAGGAGCGCACCGATGCCGATGGCCAGACCGACTTCGACCGGCAGCACTCGTTCCGAGTGGTGTCGCGCG
>JAIOPA010000230.1 GCA_021414165.1 Candidatus Eiseniibacteriota bacterium | reverse complement strand
GACGTGCAGAGCGTCCGCGAGATGGTGCGCGATTTCGCCGAGAGCGAGATCCGGCCCATCGCTGCCAAGATCGATGAGACGCACGAGTTCCCCGCCGAGAACACCAAGAAGAAGGCCGAGCTGGGCCTGCTGGGCATGTTCGTGCCCGAGGAATGGGGCGGCGCGGGCATGAGCTACCTGGCCTACGTGGTGGCCATTGAGGAGCTGTCGCGCGTGTGCGCGAGCCACGGCGTCATCGCGTCGGTCAACAACTCGCTCGTGTGCTTCCCGCTCATCCAGTACGCCACGCCGGAGCAGAAGAAGCGCTGGCTCACGCCGCTCGCCAAGGGCGAGTTGCTGGGCGCTTACTGTCTCACCGAGCCCAACGCCGGCAGCAACGCGGCGAACCAGCAGACCACGGCCGTGCTCGATGGCGACCACTGGGTCTTGAATGGCTCCAAGATCTTCATCACCAATGCCGGCCCGGCCGACGTGCTCATCACGTACGCCATGACCGACAAGGCGCTCGGGCCCAAGGGCATCACGGCGTTCATCGTGCCGGCCGATACCCCGGGCGTGCGCAAGGGCAAGAAGGAACACAAGCTGGGGATCCATGCGTCGGACACGCGCGAGATCTATTACGAGAACGCGCGCATCCCCAAGGACCTCATGCTCGGCGAACTCAACAAGGGCTACGGCATCGCGCTCGCCACGCTGGGCGGCGGCCGCATCGGCATTGCCGCGCAGGCGCTGGGCATCGCGCAGGCGTCGGTCGAGGCGGCGGTGCAGTACGCCAACGAGCGTTCGCAGTTCGACAAGAAGATCGGCGAGTTCGACGCCATCCGCGCGATGCTGGCCGACATGACGGTGGAGCTCGAGGCCGCGCGCTTGCTGGTCTACCAGACCGCTTGGCTGCGCGATGAGGGCCGCCCGCACACCAAGGAAGCCTCGATCGCCAAGTGGCACGCGAGCGAGGCAGCCACCAAGTGCGCGAACCTGTCGATCCAGGTGCACGGTGGTTACGGCTACATGAGCGAGTACCACGTCGAGCGTTACTGGCGTGATGCGCGTATCTGCGAGATCTACGAAGGCACGACCGAGGTGCAGAAGATGGTCGTGGCCGGGCAGGTGTTGAAAGAGCACGCTCTCACCGTCTAAGGGCATCTGATGTGGCGCACGGACGCGGCCGCGCTCGTGCGAGCAACGACAACCGGAGGAAGAACCGATGAAGCGTCCCGTGCGTCCTGTGGCTCTCGTGATCCTCACGCTGTGCGCGCTGTATCCGGGCCTCACGTCCCTGTTCCAGGGCCTGTATCCGTTCGTGTGCGGTCAGGAGTTCGCGCTGTTGGGCCAGCAGGGCGTGTTCGTCGACACGCTGGTCAAGTTCGGTCTGCCCATCTGGGTGCCGTCGCTCATGAAGGCGGGCATCGGTGGTGCGTTCCTGGCGGCGGTCCCCGGCCTGTGGGCGGGTGACTGGCGCGCGTGGCCGCTGGCGCTCTTGGGTGCGGCGGGTGCGCTGCTGCTGGGCCCCGGCCCGGGCGTCATGGGCCTCATCGCCATCGTTTGCCTGACCGTGTTCCGCGAGACGCCGTCGACGCTGCCGGCCTGATCGCGATCTCATCTTCCCTCGGGAAGTGACCCGAAGCACTCGAAGGACGCCATGAACCTCGACCTCACCGAAGACCAGATCCTCATCCGCGACGCCGTGCGCGACCTGTGCCAGGGCGAGTTCGCCTCGCAGGCCGCCAAGTGGGATCAGGACGACGCCATCCCGCCTGCGGCGATCGCCAAGGTCGCCGAGATGGGGTTGCTCGGCATGAGCATCCCCGAGGAATGGGGCGGGCTCGGGTATGACGCCCGCACGGTCGTCACGGTCATCGAGGAGATCGCGCGGGTGTCGGCCGCACTCGCGATCATGGTGGCGGTGCATAACTCGGTGGGTGCCTACCCGATCTATGCGTTCGGCACCGATGAGCAGAAGAGGAAGTACCTGCCCAAGCTCACGAGCGGTGCTGTGGGCGCGTTCTCGCTGTCGGAGCCGGCCTCCGGGTCCGATGCGTCTGCGCTCGTGGCGACCGCCAAGCTCGACGGCGATCACTACGTGTTGAACGGCGAGAAGAACTGGGTCACGAACGGCCGTCACTCGTGGACGTATCTGGTGCTCGCCCGCACGGGTGGGCCGGGTCCCAAGGGGATCAGCGCGTTCATCGTCGAGAAGGATCAGCAGGGCCTCGTGCTCGGCAAGGGCGAGGACAAGATGGGCCTGCGCGGCTCCGACACGATCACGCTGTCGTTCGACAACGCGCGCGTGCCAGTGTCGCAGCGGCTGGGCAACGAGAACGAGGGCTTCAAGGTCGCGTTGGCCATGCTCGACTCGGGCCGCATCGGTGTGGCCGCACAGGCGCTGGGCGTCATCGCGCGGCCAGCATGGCCAAGCTGTATGCGACCGAGGCCGCCACGTATGTGACGCATCAGGCGATCCAGGTGCACGGCGGCTACGGCTACGTGAAGGAGTACCCGGTCGAGCGCTACTACCGTGACGTGCGCGTCATGGAGATCTACGAGGGCACCTCGGAGATCCAGCGCCTCGTGATCGCGCGCAGCGTGCTCAAGGATGGCGTGAAGGTCTGAGCCGCTGTAACCCACTCTTTCGCGACGCGTTCCCGCACCCTTCCGGAGATCCCCCATGAGCCTCGTGTTCCGCCGCGCCATCGTCGTGGGCGCCAGTTCCGGTATCGGCGCCGAGATCGCGCGTCAGTTGGACGCCGATGGCTGCGCCGTGGCGCTGCTGGGCCGCCGCGAGGACGAGCTGAACAAGGTCGCCGCGGCGATCACGTCGAGCGGCCGCGGAAGCGCGATCGTGAAGAAGCACGACGTGACGCACACCGACACCGTGCCCGCGCTGCTCGATGAGCTGGTGAAGCAGCTGGGCGGGTTGGACCTGCTCGTGTACGCGTCGGGCATCATGTTCACGCCGGGCGAGGGCGAGTACGACTTCGCGCAGGACCGCGCGCAGATCGAGGTCAACCTGATCGGCGGCATGGCGTGGACGAACCCTGTGTGCGCCATGTTCGAAGCGCAGCGCTCCGGCACCATCGTGGGCATCTCGAGCATCGCCGGTGAGCGCGGCCGCCGCACGTTCCCGGGTTACTCCACGTCCAAGGCGGCGTTCACCACGTGGCTCGAGGGCCTGCGCAACAAGGCGTCTCGCTATGGCGTGAACGTGGTCACCGTGAAGCCCGGCTTCGTGGACACGCCCATGACCACCGCGATCGAGCGTAAGCCCATGGTGATCCCCGCCAGCAAGGCGGCGGAGCTCATCTTGAGCGCTGCGAAGGGCGGCGGCAGCCCCAGTGTGTTCGTGCCGGGGCAGTGGTGGTTGGTGGCCATGATCCTGCGCCACATCCCGTCGTTCCTGTTCCGGAAGCTCAGCATCTAGATGAGCGCGCCGCTCCGCACGCACGCCGCGTGGCGTGTGCTGGATGGCTTCGGGGGCTCCAAGCGCGCATGGTCGCGCTCGGTGGCCCCGCGCACGACCGACGAGATGGCCGCGGTGTTCGCGGCCGCGCGTGCCGAAGGCATGCAGGTGTCGTTCCGAGGCGCGGGCCGCAGCTACGGCGACGCGTCGCTCAACTCCGGCCAGCTCTCGATCGACGGTCGCGCCATGCGCCGCATCCTGTCGTTCGACGCCAAGACGGGTGTGATCGAGGCCGAGGGCGGCGTGAGCATTGCCGAGATCTGGCGCCACACGCTGCCGCAGGGCTGGTGGCCGGCCGTGGTGCCGGGGACGATGTTCCCCACCATGGGGGGTTGCGTGGGCATGAACATCCACGGCAAGAACTGCTTCAAGGCCGGCCCGTTCGGTGATCACGTGCTCGAGCTGGACCTGCTCACCGCGAGCGGCGACAAGAAGACGCTGTCGCGCACGCAGGAGCCCGAGTTGTTCCGCGCGGTGATCGGCGGTCTGGGCCTGCTGGGTGCGGTGACGCGCGTGAAGCTGCACCTGAAGCACGTGTACTCGGGCCGGCTCAAGGTGCGCCCGCTCGTGAGCCGCAACCTGGCGCACATGTTCGATCAGTTCGCCGAGCGCACGAGCACGTCGGATTATCTCGTGGGCTGGGTCGACTGCTTCGGTAGTGGCGACGCGCTGGGCCGTGGGCTCGTGCATCAGTCGCATCACTTCGCCGAGGGCGAGGACCCCAAGGGCCACGAGACGCTCGCGCTCTCCAAGCAGGAGTTGCCGGGCGCGATCATGGGATTCCCAAAGTCGCTGCTCTGGCTGCCCATGTCGCTGTTCGCGAACGACCAGGGGGCCAGGTTCGTGAACGCCGTGAAGTACGCGCTCCCCGAGCCCGTGAGCAACGACGGCACGTACCTGGACTCGCATGCCGGCTTCTCGTTCTTGCTCGACTACGTGCCCGACTGGCGGCTCATGTACGGCCGCGACGGGTTCATTCAAGTGCAGCTGTTCGTGCCCGACGCCACCGCCCGCGATGCATTCGCCGAGGCCCTGCGCGTCTGCCAGAAGCGCAACGTGATCTCGTACCTCGGCGTGTTCAAGCGCCACAAGCCCGACGACTTCCTGCTCTCGCACGGTCTCGACGGCTGGTCACTCGCGCTGGACTTCAAGGTCCCACGCGACGCCCAGCGCCTGTGGGACTGCGCCCGCGACCTCACGCGCATCGTGCTGGAAGCCGGCGGCACGTACTACCCCGCGAAGGATCAGGTGGTCGACGCGGAGTCGTTCGCGAAAGCATTCGGCCCGCGCTACGACCAGTTCCGCGACATGCGCCGCCAGATGGACCCGAGCGCACTGTTCGCGAACGATCAGGCGCGCAGGTTAGGACTCGCGTAGTCCGAAGGGGCCACTCTGGCTCCTCGTGACGCGCCTATGTCGGGACAACTCCCCCCGGGGGGAGCTGTCCCACTCAAGTCACCAAGCGTACTGACGTCGCCGGTACCACAAGCAGAGCGAAGCGATTGCCCGAGTGCGTTCGTCTAACTTCGGTGTCGCGC
>JAIOPA010000229.1 GCA_021414165.1 Candidatus Eiseniibacteriota bacterium | reverse complement strand
CTTGGAACAAGTTGCTGGGCGGCGGGCCGTACACCGGTGTGACCGACGTGGTCATGGACCCGCGCGACTCCAACGTGCTCTACGCCGCCACGCATCAGCGCCTGCGCACCGTGGCCGCACTGGTGAACGGCGGGCCGGAGTCGGCCATCCACAAATCCACCGATGGCGGCAAGACGTGGCGCAAGCTGGAGAAGGGCTTGCCCGATGAGTCCATGGGCCGCATCGGCCTGGCGGTGTCGCCGCAGCACCCCGACGTGGTGTACGCGACCATCGAACTCTCGCATCGCAAGGGCGGGTTCTGGCGGTCCACCGATGCCGGTGGCTCGTGGGAGAAGCGCAGCGACGTGATCGCCGGCGGCACGGGCCCGCACTACTACCAGGAGCTGTGGCCGAGCCCGCATCAGTTCGATCGCGTGTACATGGCCGACGTGCGCATTCGCGCCACCGAGGATGGTGGCAAGACGTTCCGGAGCGTCGAGGGCAAGTACAAGCACGTCGACAACCACGCGGTGGCGTTCGACGCGCACGACCCGAACTACCTGCTGGTCGGCTGCGATGGCGGCCTGTACGAGACGCGCGACCTGGGTGCCACGTGGCGCTACATCGAGAACCTGCCCGTGACGCAGTTCTACAAGGTGGCGGTCGACAACGACGTGCCCTTTTACAACGTGTATGGCGGCGCGCAGGACAACAACACCATTGGTGGCCCGTCGCGCACCGACAAGGTGCACGGGATCAACAACAGCGACTGGTTCGTGACCAGCGGCGGCGACGGCTACATGCCGGCCACCGATCCCGAGAACGCGAACATCGTGTACTCGGAATCGCAGAACGGGAACATGGTGCGGTTCGATCGCAAGACGGGCGAGTCCGTGTTCATTCAACCGCAGCCGGCCATGGGCGAGCCCGAGGAGCGCTTTGCGTGGGATGCGCCGATTGTTGTGAGCCCGCACGCCAGCGCCACGCTCTACTTTGCCAGCCAGCGCGTGTGGCGGAGCGATGACCGCGGCGACTCGTGGCGCACGCTGAGCGGCGACCTGACGCGCGGCATCGATCGCCTGCGCGCGCCGCTCATGGGTCGCGTGTGGAGCTTTGACGCGGTGTGGGACCTGCTGGCCATGAGCAAGTACGGCACGATCACCGCGCTGGACCAGTCGCCGCTCGATGCGCAGTTGTTGGTGGCCGGCACGGACGATGGGCTCATTCAGATCTCCGAGGACGGCGGTGCGCACTGGCGCAAGGTCGACAAGCTGCCGGGCATTAAAGACTTCTTCTTCGTGAACGACGTGAAGGCCGACCGTCACGACAAGAACACGCTGTACGCCGCTGTGGACCAGCACAAGACCGGCGACTTCGCGCCCTACCTTTATAAGAGCACCGACCGCGGCCGCACGTGGCAGAGCATCACCACCGGGCTGCCCGCGCGCACGCTGGTGTGGCGCATCGTGCAGGACCACGTGAAGCCGGGGCTGCTGTTCGCGGACACCGAGTTCGGCATCTACTGGTCGCTCGATGGCGGTGGCAACTGGAGCAAGCTCAAGGGCAACCTGCCGACCATCCCGTTCCGCGACCTGGCGATTCAGCGGCGCGAGAACGACCTGGTGGCGGCTTCGTTCGGGCGCGGGTTCTACATTCTCGATGACTACTCGCCGCTGCGTGAGGCCACGCCGGAACTGTTGGCCAAGGACGCGGTGCTGTTCAAGCCGCGCACGACGCAGTGGTACAGCGAGCGACGCGTGCTGGGCGGGAGCGAGAAGGCGTTCCAGGGCGACGCGTACTATGCCGCGCCCAACCCGCCCTTCGGTGCCGTGTTGCGCCCAACCCGCCCTTCGGTGCCGTGTTCACGTACTACTTGAAGAGCGAACTCAAGACCAAGAAGGCCGCGCGGCGCGACAAGGAGAAGGAACTCGAGAAGGCCGGCGGCGACACGCCCGCGCCCGTCTGGGACGCGCTGCGCGCCGAGGCCACCGAGGAGGACCCGACGATCATCTGCACGGTGCGCGACGCCCAAGGCAACGTGGTGCGCCGGGTGCTGGGCACCGTGAAGGCCGGGTTCCAGCGCGTCGCGTGGGATCTCACGTTCCCCACGGTGGACCCCGCCACCGGTCAGCCTGCACAGATCGATGAAGAGAGCGGCCGTGTGCCCCGCGGCCGCCTGGCCCCGCCCGGCACGTACACCGTGAGCCTGGCCAAGCGCGTCGACGGCGTGGTGACCGAGCTGGCCGGCCCGCAGAGCTTTGAGGTGGTGGAGATGCGCAAGGGCACGCTGCCCACGCCGCCCGCCGCACAAGTGGCTGCGTTCTGGCAGGATGTGAACGAGCTCGATCGCTCGTTGCGCGGCGCCACCGCCGCACTGGCCGGCGCAACGTTGCGGGTGAAGGCCATGAAGGAAGCCTTGAACCGCTCGACTACGCCCGACACCAAGCTCGACGACCGCGCGCGCGCCATTGAACGCAAGCTCGCCGACATGGACCTGCGCCTGAACGGGGACTTCGAGCGCGAGGAGAACTTCAACGAGGGCGGCCCGATCTCGATCAGCAACCGCATCCGCACGGCCACGCGCACGAGCGCCAGCT
>JAIOPA010000228.1 GCA_021414165.1 Candidatus Eiseniibacteriota bacterium | reverse complement strand
CTGCACGCCGCCCACGTAGGTCACACCGTCGCCATCGTCGTCCTCGGCCTCTTCGTCGAAGTCGAGCTCCGAGAGGACCGGCGACTTGGCGTCATCGTCATCCGAGGATTGCGGCAGGAAGCCGCCGCCCGCGACCCACGAATCCTCGATCTCGTCCGGCTCATCGGCATCGACCTCGTCGTCGACCGGAGGCGCGGGCTTGGTGGCGCGCACCGGCCGCGCCGGCTTGGCCTCGCCACGCGCAGGCGCCGCATCGGGACGCGCAGGGCGGCCCATGCGCTCGACCGGTTTGCCCTCATCGCGCGAACCGGCGATGCGCGTGCTGCCCGTGCCGCCGGGACGCGACGCGGCCGCGCGCAGCGCGGTCACCTCTTCGTCGGACAACTCACGGAACATGCCCTTCGCCAACGGGCCCAGACGAATGGGGCCATAGCCCACCCGATGCAGGCCCGAGACCGGCAGGCCCACGGCCTCGCACATCTTGCGGACCTGGCGGAAGCGGCCTTCATGGATGATGAGCTCGATCATGATCGCGTCGAAGCCCGGATCGATGCGGCGCACGCGCGCCGGTCCCGACACGAGGCCCTTGTCGAAGCGCACGCCACTCGCCAACCGCCGAAGCTGATCGCCACGCGGCTCCTGTGACAAGCGCACGCGGTACACCTTCTGAACGCCATAACGCGGGTGCATGAGCTTGTGCGCCAACTCACCATCGTTGGTGAGCAGCAGCAGACCGCTGGTGTCGGCGTCGAGACGGCCGACCGGGTACACGCGCGCACCACGCGGCAGGAACTCGCGGATCGTGCGGCGGCCCTGCGGGTCGTCGAGCGTGGTGATCACGCCGACAGGCTTGTTGATGACGTAGTACACGGTGCGCGAACGGCCACCCACGTTCTGGCCATCGACCGCGACACGGTCGCGGTTCTCATCGATCTTGATGCCGACTTCGCGAACGAGTTTGCCGTTCAGCGTGACGCGGCCTTCCTCGATGAGCTGGTCGCACTTGCGGCGCGCGGCGATGCCACGGTCCGCCAGGTACTTGTTGAGTCTCACAGCCACGCGGGTTCCTCCGGCGTGCGGGTGAAGCGCAGCACGATCTCGCGCTGCGAAGGATACTCGGTGAGCAGCGCGTCACGGCGCGCCAGCTCGAAATCTTCGTACTCGAATCCCGGGGACACGGCACAACCCGCGAGCCCGTACTCCGCGCCGTCCGCCAACTCGGCCGCGAACCACGTGCCGTTCGGCACGACCTGTTGCGGCGAATCGGGGCCGACCACGAGCGTGTGCAGGCCGCCGTGCTTCAGCAGGTGCACCAGCAGCGCACCACCCTCGTGGTGGGACCATACCTCGTCTGCGTGCAGACGGTGGAAATGCGACCGTTCCCCCTGCCCCAGCAGGTACAGGATGCTGGTGGCGAGCACGCGGTCGCCCCCGAAGCGACCCGGCAGGGCCGCAGCCGCGACGCGCTCCTGGCTACGGAACGTCTCGCGGAACCAACCGCCCTCGGGATGCGGCGCCAGGCCGAGCGCCTGCGCGCGTGCCTGCGCCACGGGGTTCATGGGTGGACCGGAAGGCCGAGGACCGGACTACCGGCCCTCGGGCCCGCGCAGCTCGGCGCCGGGACGATCGTCGTCGTCGTCGCCATCCAGGTCGCCATCGTCCTCGTCATCCTCATCGAACTCGTCGTCATCGTCGTCGTCGAACTCGTCGTCCGAATCATCTTCGTCGTCTGAGTCGTCTTCGTCGTCATCCGAGTCCGAGGCGGTCTCGAGGTCGCTGCCGACCAGGAATGCCTCCTCGAGCTGCTCTTCCTTCTTCTCGCCCTTGTCGGTCTCGTTGTAGACGTCGTCGTCCTCGTCGCCGTCGCGATCGAGGTCATCGAGACCGTCGAGATCGTCCTCGTCGAGGTCGTCCTCATCGGCGTCCTCGTCGTCTTCGTCTTCATCGTCGTCGTCGAACTCGTCCTCGTCTTCATCGGCGTCGAGGTCGTCGTCGTCCTCGAGCTCCTCGTCGTCGGCATCGACGTCGGCTTCGTCGTCGTCATCATCGCCGTCGCCGTCGCCCTCGAACTCCTCGAACTCCTCGTCGTCCACGAGGCCGTCTTCATCTTCCTCGGCCGCACTCGCCTCCAGCTGCTCGACGGCAGCGTCCTCGGCGGCGACCGGCTCGCGGTCGGCCACGGCGTCGCCGGCGTCGCCCGCCTCGGTGTTGGCGGCGAGCGCGAGCGGCATGCCCTCGGGATCCAGCTCCATCATCTCGAGCTGCTCCGGCTCGCGTGCGGCGACCAGTGCGCGCAACTCCTCCGGACGCGGCAGCTCGGTGAGATCCTTGAGACCGAAGTAGTTGAGGAACTCCGGCGTGGAACCGTAGAGCAGCGGGCGGCCGACCACCGTGGAGCGGCCCTTGATGGTGACGAGCGCGCGCTCGAGCAACGTGGCGAGCGTGCCCGACGAATCGACGCCACGGATGGCCTCGATCTCGCTCTTCGTGACCGGCTGCTTGTAGGCGATGATCGCGAGCGTCTCGAGCGCGGCGCGCGACAGCCGCATCTTGCGCTTGCCACGCAGCATGCGCGTGACCCACTCGTTCTGCTCGCTCGTGGTGGTGATGATCCAGCCACCGGCCATCTCACGCACCTCGACACCCGCCGTGCGCGAACGGTACTCGTCGCCCAGCTGGCCGAGCGCCTCGGTCACCGTATCCTCGGCGGCCTCGAGCGCGTCAGCGAGTTGTGCCAGCGTCAGCGGCTGGTCGGACGAGAAGAGCAGCGCTTCAACTGCCGAGCGCAGGTTCTGCGGGGGCATCGGAAATCCTCTCTTCCGGGAGTCTAGGCAGGATCAGGATGTCTGCGAAGTTCGCATCCTGAGTGCAGATGACGCGGCCGAGCTTGATGAGCTCGAGCAGCGCCATGAAGGACACGATGATCTCCATGCGCGCACGCGCACGGAACATGAGCATCGAGAAGCGCAGTTCACCGATCTCGGCGACCTCCTGGGCAATGAGCGACATCTTGTCCTCGATGTCGAAGCCCTCGGTCTGCACCGAGTACACGACCCGCTGCGGCTTGCGCGCCATGACGCGCTGCAACGCCCCCAGCAGATCGAACAACGTGGCAGGCGCGAGCGGCAGCGGGCCGGCATCGTCCTCTCCGGGCACCATGCCGCGCTCGTGCCACTTGCGGCGCTCGCCCTCGCGCACCTGGATCGTCTCGGCCGCTTCCTTGTAGAGGCGGTACTCGAGCAGGCGCTGCACGAGCTCTTCGCGCGGGTCACCCTCCTCCTCGCCTTCCTCGTTCGTCGAGGGCAGCGGAAGGAGCATCTTGGCCTTGATGCGCATGAGCGTGGCGGCCATGACCAGGAAGTCACCGGCCACGTCCAGATCGAGCATGCGCATGATCTCGATGGTCTCGAGATACTGCTTGGTGATGTGCGCGATCGGGATGTCCTGGATGTCGATCTCGTCACGCTTGATGAGGTGCAGCA
>JAIOPA010000190.1 GCA_021414165.1 Candidatus Eiseniibacteriota bacterium | reverse complement strand
CAGCACCACCGGCGAGTTGCTGGCGGATTCCATGCGGCTGAAGTAGCGACCGCCTGCCAGGTCACGCGTCGCGAACTCCTGCATGGACGCCGAGGCCAGCGTGACGTCGGCGCCATGCTGCGTGCCGCGATAGCGCACCGTGGCGTGTCCGCCCAGCCTGACCGCGGCCGCCTGCACGCCGGGCACCTGCTCGGCCATGGCCGCTGCGTCGCGTTCGGTGAACTCGGGCCAACCGCGCACCGGCAGCCACTCGCCGTCCTCGAGCCGCGCGGTGCGAGGGCTCACCACCACCACCTGGATCGGCGTCTCGCGTTCCACCGTGCGGCGCGCGAACGCCACCAGGCCGTCGCTCACCGCCATGGTGGCCACCAACGCGCCCGAGCCAATGAGGATGCCGAGCACCGAGAGCAGCGTGCGCATGGGGTGGATGCGCAACGCATCGAACCCGACCCGCATGTTCTCGAGCAGCGCTTCGCGTTGCAGCATCGGGCGGCCCCGGGCGCGAGGGCGCGCGGCCGGCTGGCCAGCGCGCATCCGCACGGGAGCGCGCGGACGGGCTAGATACGCGCGAACGCGCGGAGTATCACGGCTAGCCCTGCGGCGGGGCCTCGCCCTCGGCCGCCGCCTCGCCACCACCCGGCTTCTTCTTGCCGCACGAGCAGTCGCCGCACTTGTGGTACGGGCCCGGCGGCATCTCGTCGTAGGCGATCTTGTGCTCGGCGCCCTCGTCGTCGCGCACCCACACGGTCTCGGAGTACGACTCCGTGCGCGTCACCGTCACCGTGCCCTTGCCGGTGCTGATCTTGGTGCCCACCGGCGGCATCTTGGCGGCGCTGTCGCGGTACTGCGCCAGTTCGTACGACAGGCAGCACATGAGCCGCCCGCATGCGCCCGAGATCTTGGTGGGGTTCAACGACAGGTTCTGCTCGCGCGCCATCTTGAGCGTGACCGGATGGAAGCTCTTCATCCAGGTCGAGCAGCAGAACGCCCGCCCGCACGGCCCGCAGCCGTCGACCCGTTTGGCCTGGTCGCGCACGCCGATCTGGCGCAGCTCGATGCGCGTCTGGAACTTGCTCGCCAGGTCTTTCACCAGCTCGCGGAAGTCCACGCGCTGCTCGGCGGTGAAGAAGAACGTCATGCGATTGCGCCGGAACGCCACCTCGACCTCGGACAGCTCCATCTTGAGCTCGCGGGCCGCGATGCGCTTCTGGCAATACTCGTACGCCTCTTCCTCGAGCTTGCCGTTCTTGTCGTCCTGATCGAGGTCTTCTTCCTCGGCCTTGCGGATCACCTCACGCGTGACCGGCCCGGGGCGCTTGAGCTCGATGAGCATGGGGTCCTTGAGCAACACGGTACCCAGCATTTCACCGTGCTCGCCCTGCACCACCACGCGGTCGCGTAGCCGCAGCCAGATCTGGCGCGGGTTCACGAAGAACTCCCGGCGCGAACCGCGCAGGGAGACCTGGATGATCTCCGACATGACCGGGGACCTCTATGGGCGGGCCTGAGCCCGCCGATCCGCCCGCAACGCAGGCGGCTGGAATCGCGACTTGGAACAGCTCGATCAGGTGCTGCTATGACATCAGACCCCGGCACGCCGGGGCTCGTTCCACGATGTTAGCAGATGGCCGGGACTGCGCAGACGCCCGAGGACCTGGCCGATCCACACCCCCCGGGGGGTGTGTGCCGGCCAACCCCGCTACACGTCGAAGCGCGCCATCGAGTGGGCCGGCCAGGCGCCTTCGCCGATGCGGCTGCCGGCGAGGCGGCCGAGTGTCGAGAACAGCGTGAGGTCGGGCGAGATATTGCCGTCGATCGAGCGCAGTGCTTCCTCGACCACCATGAGCCGGCGGCGCGCCTCGTGGGCATCGATGCGCTGGGCGAGCCGCTCGATCACCGACACCATGTCGCGGTTGACCAGCGACTCCACCGGCGCGCCATAGCGCACGCGCATGATGTCGCGCAGCCAGAGCTGATGGAACTCAAGCAGCTGGCGCAGCTTCTCGCGGTTCGTCTTACCGAACCCGGTGGCCTTCTGGATCGCCGACATGAGCTGTTCGGGCTTGCCGTCCAATGCCGGTTGGAGCAACGCCAGTGCGGCGTCGCGCTGTTCCTTCATGCTGGGCTCGGCGTCGCGCATGACCAGCGCGCGGCCCAGCGAACCGTTCGAGAGCGCGGCCAGCATGCGCGCCGAC
>JAIOPA010000189.1 GCA_021414165.1 Candidatus Eiseniibacteriota bacterium | reverse complement strand
ATCTCCCAGAACTCGGCCGCCTCGGTCTCGGCGGTACCGGTCATGCCGGCGAGCTTCTGGTACATGCGGAAGAAGTTCTGCAGCGTGACCGTGGCGAGCGTCTGCGTCTCGCCCTCGACCGTGACCGACTCCTTGGCCTCGATCGCCTGGTGCAGACCGTCGGAGTAGCGCCGGCCCGGCATGAGGCGGCCGGTGTGCTCGTCGACGATCATGACCTTGCCGTCCTGCACCACGTACTCGACGTCGCGGTCGAACAGCGCATAGGCCTTGAGCAGCGCGTGCACCGCATGGATGCGATTGTTGGCCACGCCGTACGTTTGATAGGCGCGATCGCGCTCGACGATGCGCTGTTCGGGCGTGAGTTCGTCGCGGCCCTCCAGATCGGCCAGCTCGGCGGTGAGGTCGGGCACGGTGAAGCGCTCGGGATCGGACGGCGACATGAGCTGCCGGCCCTTCTCGAGCAGGTCTACATTCCGCGACTTCTCATCGATCGTGTAGAACAGGTCCTCGTCCAGCTCGTGCATGCGCTTGTCGCGCAGGTACTCGAGCTCGACACGATTGATGATCTTCTTCACCTGTGGCTTGTCGGAGTAGAGCTTGATGAGATGCTTGTGCTTGGGCGCGGCGCGCTGCACCTGCAGCAGCTTCACGCCGGCATCCCACTCCTTCTCGGGATCCTCCAGCAGCTTCTCGCCCTCGGCGAGCGCCGTGGTGGCCCACTGCTGCTGCGCACGCACCACGCGCTCGACCAGCGGCTTGGTCTGGTCGAACAGGTCGTCGCCCTTGTCGTCGACCGGGCCCGAGATGATGAGCGGCGTACGCGCCTCATCGATGAGCACGGAGTCGACTTCATCGACGATCGCGTAGTGGAAGCCGCGCTGCACCCGGTACTCGGGGCGCGTCGACATGTTGTCACGCAGATAGTCGAAGCCGAACTCGTTGTTGGTGCCGTACGTGATGTCGGCCAGGTACATGTCGCGACGCACATGCGGCGGCATGCTCTGCTGGATCACGCCCACGCTGAGCCCGAGGAAGCGGAAGATCTCGCCCATCCACTCGCTGTCGCGGCGGGCCAGATAGTCGTTCACCGTGACCAGATGCACGCCCTTACCGGTGAGCGCGTTCAGGTAGAT
>JAIOPA010000188.1 GCA_021414165.1 Candidatus Eiseniibacteriota bacterium | reverse complement strand
GGCCGCCATCTCACGAGCATCGTGCTATGGGGCCCGCCCGGCACCGGCAAGACCACGCTGGCGCGGCTCATCGCGCGCACCGCGAACGTGCCATTCGTGCAGATCTCGGCCGTGCTGTCGGGCGTGAAGGAAGTGAAGGAGGTACTGGAGCGCGCCTCGCAGTCGCGCCGGCGCAGCGGCCAGCCCACGATCTTGTTCGTTGATGAGATCCACCGGTTCAACAAGGCCCAGCAGGACGCGTTCCTGGCCCATGTGGAGCGCGGCGACATCGTGTTCATTGGTGCGACCACCGAGAACCCGAGCTTCGAGGTGAACTCGGCGCTCCTGTCGAGAGCGCGTGTGCTGGTGCTGAAGCCGCTCGACACCGAGGCCGTGCGTGCACTGATCGGCCGTGCGCTGTCGGACGAGCGCGGGCTGGCGGGCCGTGTGGCCGCGAGCGACGAAGCGCTGGACCTGCTCGCCGCAGCCGCCGATGGCGACGGCCGCCGCGCGCTCACCACGCTCGAGATCGCGGCCGCGACCGCCAGCGCGCACTCGCGCCCCATTCACGCCGACGATGTGCGCGGCGCCATGGCGCGCAAGCACCTGCGCTATGACCGCGCGGGCGACGAGCACTTCAATCTGATCTCGGCGCTGCACAAGAGCCTGCGCGACTCCGACGTGGACGCGAGCCTGTACTGGTTCGCGCGCATGTGCGCGGCGGGCGAGGACCGGCTGTACATCGCGCGCCGTCTGGTGCGCTTTGCCAGTGAAGACGTGGGGCTCGCCGATCCGCGCGCGCTTCAGATCGCGGTGGCGGCGTTCGACGCGTATCACCAGTTGGGTTCGCCCGAGGGTGAGCTGGCGCTGGCGCAGGTGGTCGCGCACCTGGCACTCACGCCCAAGTCGAACGCCGTGTACGTGGCGTACAAGGGCGTCATGGCCGAGGTCGAGGAGAGCGGTTCGTTGCCGCCGCCGGCGGTGATCCTGAACGCACCGACCAAGCTCATGAAGGACATCGGCTACGGCAAGGACTACGCCTACGCGCACGATGATCCCGAGCGCGCCAAGACGCAGCAGCACCTGCCCGATGAGCTGGTGGGCAAGCGTTGGTGGCCCGGATTGCCCAAGGCGCCCGAGAAAAAGTGATGCGCCCCGGGCGGCCCCAGGTCGCCGGATGCGGGTTCAAGTGTCACTTTAAGTGCGGGCGGTAACCGTAACCGGCAAGTGCCTGCGTGCTGCCGCGACGCGTCGCGGGAGAGGGCTGCGTACGTGGCTCAACCCCACGCCAATGGCCGGGTGTGGCCCTTGTTGAGCGCGGATTCCCATCGCGTTCCGGTGCGCTTGGTGCTAGTTTCCCGGCATCGGAAACACGCACCCGCTGCGCACCCCGATGGGCTCCACACCATCCAGCGAGGATTCCTCACATGAAGCGATTCGTTACCACGACTCTCGCGCTGCTCGCGCTCGGCGCATTCGCGTCGACCGCCTCGGCGGCTCTGCGCGTCCCTCAGGTGCCGGTGCTCGGTGGCACGCTGCAGGGCTACATCAACAGCGCCGACGGTGGCATCAACGTGCTCACCGATCAGGATGCGGCGCAGCGTTGGTCCACGACCACGTCGAACAACTCCACGTTCACGATCCAGGTCGAGCTCACGGGCAACGCCGCGGGCAACACGCTCGGCCTCTACAACGCCGCAGCGGCCGTGCCGGCGCTCTACCAGGTGTTCCCGGGCGCTGCCGCGGCGGGTTGGTTCGCGATCGCGTCGTTCCGCACGGGGCCGCAGCGCGTCGTCGTGAATCTGTTCGACGACCAGGCGATCCTGCAGGGCGTGACGACCTATCTGGGTGCCAACGGCAACGACTTCGGCTTCTACTTGTCCGGCGGTGCGGGCACGTTCTACACGCAGGACTCGCGCAATCCGGGCGGTGAGGCCCAGGCGCTCGCGTTCGCGGGCACGGGCGGCAACGCCGGCACGTGGTTCCTGTGCTTCGAAGAGGGCGACGTCGCCAACTTCAACGGCGCCACGCAGGCCTCGGATCAGGACTACGACGACGCCGTGCTGTTCCTGGAGTCGGTGAACCCGACCCCGACGGCCAAGGCTTCGTGGGGTTCGCTCAAGGCGCGCTTCCGGTAGGCATTCGCTGCACTGGCTTTGCGAGGGCGGTACCCGCGAGGGTGCCGCCCTCGTGCTTTAACGCGCGAGCGTCGCCGCCATGCGTTCACGCGCCGGCGTGTTGCCGAGGCAGGTGGTCCACCAGCCCGTGCGGATCGTCTCGATGAACTCGGCAGGAAGGTCCGCCGCCGCCATCTCGCGCGCGAGCGCCTCATGGTCGTAGTGCACCTCGCGGAACGTGGCATGCACGCCGCTCGTCGTGGCCTCGAGTTCGGCGTACCACGAGTGCGTGCGGCCATCGTGCGCGGGTCGGCCGATGGCGCCCACGTTCACCACCAGGCGGCCACCGGGCAGCGCGCGCTGCCAGTGCATGCCGGTGTGCGTGCACGCGATCACGTCGGCGTCATACGCCTCACAGAGCCACGCGAGGAACGCGTCCGAGCACGTGCTGTCCCACAGGAACTCGTTCTGCCGGCGCGGTGAGCCATGGCAGAGCAGCACCCGCTGGCCACCCAACGTGAGTCGCGCCTCGAGCGGCAGCGCGCGCAGCCAGGCGCGCGAGGCGTCACTCACGTGCGCACGCGTGAAGTCGTAGCTCAACTGCGCGAAGTGCTCGTCCTCGGGATCGAGATAGCCGCATGCGCAGTCGTCGAGCCCATGGCCAATGGAGTGGTCGTAGTTGCCCTGCACCGTGGGCACGCGCTCGTTGACCAGTCGTTGCACGCAGGCCTCGGGCGCGGGGCCGAAGCCGCCCAGGTCGCCCAACCTGCGAGCCGCGTGCACGCGCGTCGGCGAGTGCTGCCTCGAGCGCGCGGTCGTTGCCGTACACGCCGCCCAGTAGCGCGAGCCGTTCGCTAGCCATTGGCGCACGTCATGCCGGTCACCCAGCACGTGGCGCACGCGCGGTGCGCGAGCGGATAGGGGCGCAGTGAGTCCGCGAGCGTGTCGGCCATGCGGCCGCCGGGTTCGTCGACCAGCAGCGGGCACACGAACACGCCCTGACTGGTCACCGCGCGCGCGTGCCCGCACTGCAGCCGATGCGCGTCGAATGCCTCGGCGGGCAGCGAGGCCAGCGAGCCGGGTTCGCTCGGCAGCACCCATGCGTCGCGGCCGGCCGCGCGGCGCGTGCGCTCGCGGCCCAGCTCGAACATGGGCAGGAGCTTCAAACGCGGCTGCGGCAGGCCTTCGCCACGCAGCACCGCCACCGCGCGGGCGGCGAACGTGCGCGCGTCCTCGTGCGCGGGTTGCGTCACGGTGACGATGGGCAGGAGCCCGGCCTGGGCCAGCGCGACGAGGCCTCGCATGGTGCGCGCCCACGCGCCGGCGCCTCGGAACGCATCGTGCGCGCCGGCATCCAGGCCATCGAGCGACACGCGCAACTCGAGCGCGTAGCGGCTCTCGCGTGAGCGCTTCGCCAACCACGCCACGCGATGCGCCGTGAACAGGGTGCCGTTGGTGAGGATGGTCACGGGCGCCACGGCGAGCGTGTCGTCCACGATCGCCTCGAGCTCGGGGTTCAGGAACGGCTCGCCGCCCGTGAAGTACACCTCGCGCACGCCCAGGGCGAGACCTTCGGCCACTCGCGCGGCCACCTCGGCGCGCGACATCATGGCGTGGCGCGTCTCGTCGGGGCCGCAGGTGACGAAGCAATGCGTGCAGGTGAGGTTGCAGACCGTGCCCGCCACCTGGATCCAGAGTTCGTCCAGATGGTGGAACGGTTGCGCCGGAAGGCCCCCCTGGACGCCTTCTGGCGAAGGGGCTTCGCCGGCCGGGGCGGCATTCGTCACGCCCGCGCCAAATCTGGCGTTCGGCGGGCCCGGCGGGCTTTGACGGGTCATCTCATGGGGCATAGTCTGTCGTGTTACCTTGCACTTAGGGGATGTCCCCGCCCGGCTCCGGTGCCCGGCGAGGGGCGTCTTGGCCCTTGTGGGCCGCTCTGCGAGCGGCCACGCGTGCATGCCGCCATGCGGCCGGCCGGGAGGCGAATGATGCGGGAAGATGTCGAGAAAGTCATCCAGTTGCTCAGGCCCATGGTGCAGTCGGACGGTGGCGACCTTGAACTCGTCAACGTCTCGACCGAGGGCGTCGTGACCATCCGTCTGCACGGTGCGTGCAGCGGTTGCGCCAGCTCCACGACCACGCTGCGGAACGGCATCGAGCGCTACCTGCGCCACAAGCTGCCGCAGGTCACCGCGGTCCAGGCCGAGTAGCGTGCTCTACGGCCCGGGGCTACTGGTCGCCTTCACGCTCATCGGCGGCACGGTGCTGCTCGCGATCTTCATCAACTGGGTGCGCGAGTGGTTCGAGGCGCGCCGCGACCGGCGCTGAGTCCTGCCGCCCGTGCCTCGCGGTCTTCTCTTCTTCTAGTCCGACTTC